>JAQTSH010000189.1 GCA_028711405.1 Methanoregula sp. | reverse complement strand
ATGGCAGCTTCCGGGTGGATGAGCTCACCGAGCTCCCCTGCGCCTGTGCGGTCTGCCGGACGCACACCGCTGACGAGATCCGCACGGCAAAAGACCGTACCCGTCTTCTTGCGCTCCATAACCTCGCCGTCACCCTTGCCGAGATCGCCCGCATCCGCCAGGCGATCATTGACGGGACACTCTGGGAGCTGGTCGATGAACGGTGCAGGAACCACCCGCTCCTCCTCTCAGGATACCGCGAACTCTTACACCACACCGGCACGCTGGAAGCCCATGACCGGGTCTCAAAGCGGCGGTTCTTTTACCGGGGCGACGAGAGCTGCGCCCGGACCGAGATCCTCCGGTACCAGCGGTCGCTCGACCGCCTCCGCCTGGGGGCGCGGGTGCTCGTCGCATGTGATGGCAGGGTGAGGGAAGGTTACGATGACGTGCTCCTCTACAAACCCCCGTTTGGTCCGTATCCGCCCGAACTTTCCGAGACGTTTCCCATCGGGCAGAGCGAGATCCCGGACTGGGATCCGGCGATGGTGCGCCAGGGTTGCCGGGGCATTTTGGCACTTGTCGCGGGTCATCCGGAGAGTCAGGTCACAGTCGCCGGGTTGCAGGACTACAGAACGGTCCTTTCGGATGTCTGTGGTGATACGGTTGAGGTGATCGAGTGATCCGCGTGGAAATCCGGCGACGTGACGGACTCGCCCGGACCGGTATGTTGACAATCGATGACACCACAATACCCTTTCCGGCTGCTGTAGATGCGGAAACCATTTTTCCCCATTTGACCGCCCGGGACGGTACTAATATCCCCCTATCGGCACCCCTGCAATTTGTTCGGGCATACTGCACGAACACCGGGGATCAACCGGTGACGACCCACCCGGCGCTTGACAACCCGGCAACAAGCGGGGACTGCGTGATCGTCCCCGGCTGGCATACAGCGTTCTTCAATCCCCGTTTATATGTCACCTGGCTCATCGCGTTAAAAGAGAAGACCCCGGCAGATACTGCCTGGTATGCACCCGGTTCGGCACTTCCCTCGAATGTTTTTGCCCTCTGTTACTCAGGGTTTGACCTCTTTGACTTTCTTGCCGTGGATCTCAAATCTGCCCAGGGCATCTTCTGTACCCCTGAAGGTGAGTTCCCGCGCGAAGCGATGAAGAGCGGGATCTGTACCTGTGACGGGTGCCGGAACGGGGATCTCAACGTCCACAACCGGCAGGCGCTCCTGCGGGAAATCGCGCTTGTCCGCCGGTTCATTGACAACTCCCGGTTACGCGAGCTCGCCGAGTCCCGGTGCCGGATGAATGCCAACCACGTGGCGATCCTTCGGCACCTTGACCAGCAGTATGCGTTTGCCGAACGGTATGCCCCAATTGCCCGGAGCGGCGTTTTACGGGCAAACTCCGGGGAATCGATGCAGCGCGTCGAGATGCGCCGGTTTGCCGAACGGCTGATCACCCGGTATGAGCCGCCTAAGACCGGTGTGGCGGTGCTCCTGCCCTGCTCCGCGAAAAAACCCTATTCCCTCTCGCAGAGTCACCGCCGGTTCCAAGCGGCAATTGCCGGGCGGGCGCACGAGCTCATCGTCACCTCACCTCTCGGACTGGTGCCCCGCGAGCTCGAGTGCTGTTACCCGGCGGGACACTACGATGTCCCGGTGACGGGCTACTGGGATGCTGAAGAGTGTGCCGTCATCTCCGGGATTCTGTCCCGGTATTTTGCCCGGCACCAGTACGACCGTGTCATCGCTCATCTCGAAGGCGGCGCACTCAAAGTTGCCGAACTGGCAGCGGAGGAGTGCGGGATCACGCTTGAGTATTCCTGTCGGGAACACCCGACCGGTGATACCGCTCTTGTGCACCTGAACGAGGCACTGGCAGGAGAACGCCGGGTCAAAGACGACCGGCTGCACGGCATGGCATCCTGGCAGTTCGGGGTGCACATGGACACACGGGGGATCACCTCACGCGGACACTTCCCGGAACTTTTCTACAGCAAAGGGAACACGCAGCTCTTCTCCATCGATACCGGAACCGGCATGCTGCGCCCCACGTTCGATGGCTGGAACCTCATCCCGACCGGATACCGGGTCTCTATTGATGATTTCATTCCGGAAGGAGACGTCCTTGCGCCGGGTGTTGTGCGTGCCGACCCGGAGATCCGGGAAGGCGACGAAGTGCTCGTTATCGGTGCACGGGCGTTAGCGACCGGGAGGGCGGCGATGCCAGCATGGGAGATGGAAGGGTCAAAGCGCGGGGTCGCGGTGCGGGTGCGTAAAATAAAGAGGCTTGACGGCTAAGGTATACGATACATTGCGTATTTTTTTTTAAGGAGTGAACAAGTTGTACCGGATAGAAAAAAGTGAACAACTTGCCGATCGGGTGTACCAGATGTGGGTGCGTGCACCGCACGTCGCCCACCATGCACAGGCAGGACAGTTTGTCATTTTCCGGATCGATGAACGTGGGGAGCGTATCCCCCTCACCATCTCCGCAGTTGATGGAGACTCGATCCGCGTCATCTTCATGACCATTGGCAAGACGACCACGCATCTCGCGTCACGTGCGGCAGGCATGCACATCCAGGATGTGGTCGGACCGCTGGGAAAACCCAGCGAGATCCGGCACTACGGGACATGCGTGCTCGTCGGCGGCGGAGTCGGCAGCGCAAATCTCCCAATCATCGCCCGTGCGGCAAAAGTCTGCGGCAACCGGGTCATCGGCATCATCGGCGCCCGTACGGCATCGCTGGTCATCGTCGAGGAGGAGATGAAGAATGCCTGCGATGAATTTTTCCTTGCCACAGATGACGGCACCCGGGGTTTCCACGGGTTCGCCGCAGATGTGTTGAAGCAGGTCATGGCAAAGGAACCAGTCGACTGTGTCTGGATCATCGGACCGGCGATCATGATGAAGGTGACAGCGGAATGTACGCGGGCATCCGGCATCCGGACGTTCGTCTCTTTAAATCCGATCATGGTGGATGGGACCGGCATGTGCGGTTCCTGCCGGGTCACCGTTGACGGGGTGACAAAGTTTGCCTGTGTTGACGGACCGGAATTTGATGCCCACAAGGTGGACTTTAACGCCCTGATGCAGAGGCTCCGGATCTACCCGGCAGAAGAGAAAGTGTCGCTCGAAAAGTTTGAGAAGCACCGCTGTAGGTGCGGGTGTGAGGGGGATGACCGGCATGCATGACCGTGCGGTCACAGACCGTCTCCGCGATTTTGGGGAAGTTGACGGAGGACTCACTCCCGATGAAGCGATACGGGAAGCGGAGCGCTGCCTGCAATGCAAAAAACCGCTCTGCGTGAAGGGGTGCCCGGTAGGGATTGACATCCCGTCGTTTGTCCGGGAGATCGCGACCGGGAATTTCCGGCGGGCTGCTGTGATCATCAAGGAGCAGAACATGCTTCCCGCGATCTGCGGGCGTGTCTGCCCCCAGGAAGTCCAATGTGAAGGGGCATGTCTTCTCGGAAAGAAGGAAGTACCGGTTGCCATCGGTTCCCTTGAGCGTTTCACCGCCGACTGGGAACGGGCGCACGGAGCAGTGCTCCCGCAGAAGAAACCGTCCACCGGGCGCCGGGTGGCGGTGGTCGGGGCAGGTCCTGCAGGTCTCACTGCGGCGGGAGAACTCGCACGCCTGGGATATCATGTGACCCTCTATGAGTCGCTGCACGCTGCCGGGGGGGTTCTTATGTACGGGATCCCCGCCTTCCGGCTCCCGAAGACGATTGTGCAATCAGAGATCGAGACGGTGATCACACTCGGTGTGGACCTGAAACTGAACCATCTTGTCGGGCGGAGCGTGCCGGTGAACGAGCTCCTGAACTTCGATGCGGTGTTCATCGGGACCGGTGCCGGGTTGCCCTACTTCATGGGACTCCCCGGCGAGAACCTGCCCGGTGTCTATTCCGCAAACGAGTTTCTCACCCGTGTCAACCTGATGCATGCCGACCAGTTCCCGGCGTTCGATACCCCGGTGAAACGCGGCAGCCGGGTGGTTGTGGTGGGTGGCGGGAATGTCGCGATGGATGCCGCCCGTGTTGCCCGGCGGCTCGGGGGCGAGGTGACGCTCGTGTACCGTCGCCGCAAAGAGGATCTGCCGGCCCGGCAGGCGGAGATTGCCCGTGCGGAAGAGGAGGGTGTGGCGTTTGTCATGTGCACAAACCCGGTCCGAATTCTCGGCGAACAGTCAGTGACCGGTGTCGAATGCGTCAGGCAGGAGATGGGTGCCGAGGATGCGACGAAGCGCCCGGAACCAACGCCCATTCCGGGTAGTGAGTTTATC
>JAQTSH010000009.1 GCA_028711405.1 Methanoregula sp. | reverse complement strand
TATTTGACGAAATCCCGTCAAATGCCCGTGTGGGTCTTGAAACGATCGCCACCCAGATCGGGACTGCTATCGAGCGGATCCGGACAGACGAAGCTCTTGCACAGAGCGAGCAGAAGTACCGGAACGTAGTCGAAGACCAGACTGAATTTATCTGCCGGTTTTTACCCGACGGGACGCATGTCTTTGTCAACGAAGCCTATTGCCGGTATTTCGGTAAAACCTGTCGGGAGATCATCGGTACCAGGTTCGTTCCCCGGGTGGTTGATGAAGATAAACAACAGGTACAGCAGCATTTCCGGCAACTGACCCGGCAAAACCCCGTTGCGACGATGGAACACCGGATCATCATGCCGGATGGGAGGATGCGCTGGCAACAATGGAGCGACCGGGCTATTTTTAATGAGCAGGGAATGCTTGTTGAATACCAGTCAGTGGGGAGAGACATCACTGACCGGAAGATGGCTGATGAAGAGCTGATTGCGGCATACGAGCAGATCACTGCGACAGAAGAAGAGCTGCGTGAACAATATGATGAGCTGAAAAAGAGCGGGGATGCGTTACGGGAGAGCGAAGAGAATTACCGGGCACTGTTTGATGAGGCTGCGGATCTCATCGTCATTATAGATGCGCACGGCACTTTTCTTAACCTGAACAGGAAGTTTGTAGAAGAAGGCGGTTACCAGAAGGAAGAGATGATTGGCAAAAACGTGCTGACCTCAGGGATCTTAACTGCCCCTTCCGCTGCGAAGACTGCATTTCACCTGGGTCAGATTATCCTCGGGAAAAAACTTCCTTCCTTTGAAATTGACGGAGTCGCAAAGGATGGCACAGTTATACCATACGAGGTCAGGGCGACCCCGATCACAAAAAACGGGAAAATATCAGCATTCCAGGCGATCTTAAGAAACCTGACCGGGCGTAAAGAGGCTGAAAAAGAGATCAGGGAGAGCCGCACACGGCTGGAAGAGATCGTGCACGGCTCCCCCATCCCACAGTTTGTTATCGATAAAAACCATCAGGTCATCAGCTGGAACCGGGCACTTGAGGAATACAGCGGGGTTAAGGAAAAGGACGTTATCGGGACGACTGATACATGGAAAGCGTTCTATGACAAAGAACGTCCGGTGCTGGCGGACCTGCTTGTGGAGAATAACCCCGGGAAAATTTCAGAATGGTATTCCGGCAAATATCATCCTTCAAAATATGTTGAGGGTGCATACGAAGCCACAGACTTTTTCCCGCGAATGGGAAAGACAGGTATCTGGCTGTATTTCACGGCATCAGCACTCCGGGATTATGATGGTAATATCGTCGGTGCAGTTGAAACACTCGAAGATATTACCGAACAGAAAAACGCAGATGAGGAACTGCAAGCTTCCTATGAGCAGATCACTGCTTCAGAAGAAGAACTTCGGGACCAGTATGATGAGCTGAAAAAGAACGAGGATACGCTCCGCGAGAGCGAAGAGCGGTACCGGACGGTCTTTGAAAATACTGGCACGGCAATGGTCATCCTTGAAGAAGATACGACAATCAGTTTCGCAAACACCCAGTTTGAACGTTTAACCGGATACTCCCGGGACGAGATCGAGGGGAAGAAACACTGGACAGAATTTGTTGTCCCTGAGGATCTTGAATGGATGAAAGAGCAGCACCGCGCCCGGCGCGAGAGCGATAAGAAAGCCCTGACGCAGTACGAGTTCCGGTCCATCTCACGGTCAGGAGAAATCCATACTATATTCCTCAACATCGATATGATCCCTGGCACAACAAAGAGTGTTGCATCCCTCCTGGATATTACAGAACGGAAAAAATCTGAAGATGCGCTGCGGGAAAGCGAACAGCAGCTGAGAATGATTGCCAATACGGTCCCGGGGGTTCTCTACCAGTTCTATGCCCGTAGTTCAGGGGAGATGGGTATGTATTATACCAGTGAGCGCTCTCTGGAACTCTTTGGCATCAGCACAGACCCCACAACGTTCTTCCCGAGATTTACAGAATGTGTAGCGACAGAAGATCGTGAGGCATTTCTCACCTCAATTGACAAATCGATCAAAACCGGCGGAAAATGGGATTACAAGGGCAGGTTCATCAAACCGACCGGCGAAGAGATATATTTCCATGGCATGTCTGAACCGGTGAGATCAGGAGATGAGCTGGTATTTCATGGTGTGCTATTGGATATTACCGCACAGGAGCGGGCTGAACGGGCACTTCACGCGAGCGAGGAACAATACCGGAGCCTGGTTGAGACAACCGGGACCGGTTATGTTATCATCGACAAAGACGGCAGGGTCATAACGGCAAACCAGGAATATGTCCGGCTCACCGGACGGTCAACACTTGCTGAAATACAAGGGAGCGCGGTGACCAGCTGGACAGCCCCGTATGATCTCGATAGGAACACGTCCGAGGTGGCGAATTGCATCCGGAATGGAAAGGTCCGGGGTCTTGAGATCGATTACCAAAAACCGGATGGCACCATCCAGCCGGTTGAGATCAATGCCTCGGTTATCCAGTCCGATTCAGGGCAGACCATCCTGACATTGTGCCGGGATATCACCAGGCGCAGGAGTGTAGCGAAGGCACTGGAGAAAGAGCAGGAATTCACCCGGCTGCTGCTGGATACCTCACCTGCATTCTTCGTCGCTATCGGGGCGGACGGTCGGACCCTGACGATGAACCAGGCTCTTATCGATGCGCTGGAATATCCGGCTGATGAGATCCCGGGAATCGATTATCTTACGACCTTTGTTCCGGAGGAGGACAGGGAGATGGTTGCCGGGGTATTCCGGAAGATCGCGTGTGACGGGTCTGTAATCGTCAACGAAAACCGGATGATCAGCAAATCGGGTAAGGTGTACCTTGTTGAATGGCATGGGCGGCTTGTGAAACATGAGGATAAAAATCCTGACTTTATCGTTAGTGTTGGGATTGATATCACCGAACGCAAGCGGGCAGAGGAAGCACTCCGGGAGAGCGAAAAGAATTACCGGGTGATTGTCGAGAACATGGAGGACATGTTCTACCGGACAGACAAGAAAGGAAATCTTATCATGGTCAGCCCATCTGCTGCCCGGATTGCCGGGTATTCCTCACCAGAGGAAATGTTCGGTCTGGATACCCGTATTTTTTATCCGGATCCTAATGACCGGGATACGTTCCTTGCAGCTCTCCGCAAGACGGGATCGGTCACGAGTTATCTGTTACCCTTCAAAAGACGGGACGGGACGATCCGTGAGGTCACGGCGAGCAGCCATTATTATTATGACAAAGACGGCAGCGTGAGCGGCGTGGAGGGAATATTGCACGATGTCACGGCACTGCATGAAGCGGGTAATGCCCTTTGCGAAGCAAATAAAAAACTCAACCTTTTCAACAGCATCACCCGGCATGACATGCTCAACCAGCTGACGATTCTCAGGGGATACCTGAAGATATTATTGAAACAACAACACGAACCGGTTTCTGACGGGTACCTGGAAAAATGCAGCCGTGTTACCGAAATTCTCGAACACCAGATCAGTTTTACCCGTGATTACCAGAATATGGGCGTGAAAGCGCCGGACTGGCAGAATGTGAAGGAAATGATACAGAAAAATGCGGCTTTCCTTCCTGTCGGGGAGATCCGCATTACTACGGATATTCCCGATTTCGTAGTATATGCAGATCCCCTCCTCGAGAAAGTATTTTACAACCTGATCGATAATGCCCTGAAGTATGGAGGAAGCGGGCTGACTACCATCAGGTTTTCCTGCCAAAAGACCGATCAGGGACTTGTTCTCACTTGTGAAGATGACGGGGAAGGAATCACTTCCGGAGATAAGGAGCACCTCTTTGAACGGGGATTTGGGAAAAACACCGGGCTGGGTCTCTTCCTATCCCGCGAGGTTCTTGCCATAACCGGTATCACTATCACCGAGACAGGCACATCGGGTAAAGGTGCCCGGTTTGAGATCACGGTACCCAAGGGAGCATACCGTTTTTTTAATAAATAATGACAACACGGGGTGCATGAATGCATCTCCTGTCGGGAACCAGGATTCCCCCTATCATTTGGGCGTTTCATGGGGGCTCGTACGGTTTGGAGCAGGCAGGGGGACGTGTCAGGGTAATCAGGAACCGGTTCAACCAAACCCGGTAACTTCCTCATTTTAATATGCTTTCTTCTCGATCAAAGTGAGATCTAATCTATCCCCGCCATGATCCTCGAACTCGCAATTATCCGGTTTATTTTCCCTTGGTACCGGTGAACCGGTATTCTCCCTTTGGTACGGTAATCTCGAACCGTGCTCCTTTGCCCGGTACACCGTTCTCGATAATCGTGATGCCGGTGACCGCCAGAATCTCGCGGGAGAGGAACAGTCCGAATCCGGTGTGTTTTCCGAATCCCCGGGTGAAAAGGTGTTTTTTATCCTCATCCGTAATCCCTACCCCGTTATCCTCGCAGACGATCACAAGATGTGTTTCTGATTCCTGCGATGAGATCCGTTTGGTCATCATCTGGTCCCCCCTGTATTTACGGGCGTTGCCAATCAAAATGTACAAACACAATTCTGTCCATGGCAGATTGAATATATTTATATTCATGCTCTCCAAATGAAGGATTGTAATGCCCCTGTCCGTATTGAGCCGGATGGCAGAATCATAACAGGTCTGTTTCAGGGCGGATAAAAATAATCCAGAAGCCCGTGACCGTTGATTAAACCCGGGGGATTCTGAAGGAAAAGAGGATATCATGCCGAACATTGCCGATTTTACCCTCAAAGACATGGTCGAGTTTTCAGCCGCGTTACGACGGTTGGGATCGGGTGCGACGAGTATGGAAGAGGTAGCCGATAAGATCGTGCATTACCTGTACGAGAACCTCGTTGACAAAAAAACCGGTGATAAATGCTGTGTCCTTGTCAGGCTCTTCAAGACACATCCTTATGGTGAACTCGACGAGGATCTGCAGGAATTTGCACAAAACGTCCTGAAGACGTCCCCTGTGTCTCCTGCAATGAAATGTCTCGTCCTGCTCGCCAGTACCGGAACACTACATGAGTGGCACTCACGGAAACAGTCCCGGGGACATAAGGCAATCCCCCTGCCAAGTGAACATTTCGTCGAGGCATTTCCGATGGTCAGGCAGCTTATCCAGCAGATGGGTCTTACGGTCAATACGGTATTGCAGCCGGATCCTGCAGTTGTCGTGGATATGGCACAGAAGACCTTCAACGTGTTCTTAATTCCTGAAGCAGTCGGCAGCGTTTACGTACCTGTCCAAAAGGATTTCGTCATCCCGTTTGGTGTACGGTCGGTGATCGGCTTTGGGGGTATCCTTCCTTCGGGAAACCTCTTTGTTATCATCATGTTCAGCAAAGTTCCGGTTTCCCGGCAGACCGCAGACATGTTCAAATCGCTGGCATTGAGCGTGAAGGTCGCTATTTTACCCTTTGATGGCAGGACCATCTTTACCTGATTTTTATGAGAAAACAGACAGATTCCGGAGGAATGAACTAAATGGACACCGGTGCAATTGCCGAGACTGTACGCGATCTTGAGTCTTTGGTAGCCTCCTTAACCGAATTGATTGAAGTACAAGAAAAGGTCGTCAGCGAGCAGTCCGAACGGCTCAAGCAGAACGAGGAAGCCCTCAGGGAGAGCAACGATCGTTTCCTCGCATTCATCAAGGAAGCTGCTATGCGGCTCAAGAACCCGCTGGAGGTTGTGGAAGAAAATCTTGCAATTGTCGTGAACGACATTGAACACAGCGATTCCGAACCTAAAAATGTATCCCTCCAGCTCAGGATCCAGATAAAAAACCTGGAACAGATCCGAAAGAACATCATCGAGCTGAATCAGGCAATCGTTGATCATTCCGGCGAGCTGTCCGAAGCATCAAAACGCTTCCTCACGGGATAGGTGATTATGTGGAATTTCCCATTACGGATATCAAGGATGATGAGATTTATCTCATCATGGCATTGGCATCGGATATCAGGAATGAGAACATAGAATTGATCAAAATGTTGCTCGCCAGGGATTACTATGTCCTCGTGATCACGACAAACCAGCCGTATGATGTCTTAAAAAAGAATTATGAAAAACGCGGGATCGCGATGGAAAAAGTCTTCATTGTCGACACCATCACAAAATATGCCTTGGGACATGATCACGAACCCGTGAAAAACTGCAGGTTCGTCAACAATCCTGCCGACATGACAAGTATCGGGATTGCCGTCACGGAATCATTGAGCGGGCTTAAGGGAAAGAAAGTCTCCCTCCTCTTTGATTCGGTGAATTCAATGCTGATCTATATCTCCTCCCAGAACATCACCAAGTTTATCCATTTTATCACCAACAGACTGCGCCTGCTGAATTTTTCCGGGATGTTTCTTGCGGTAGAAAAAGGACTTGACCCGGATGTTCTCACACAGCTGACTACCTTTGTCGATGAAGTTGTTGACATTGACAAAATTCCCCAGAAAGAGTCCGGATGAGGAGTTTATATCTTTAAATACATTCCCTGTCACCAGTGAATTATTTAAAAATAACGGCACATGTCAGGGTAATCAGGAATCTGTTCAATTCAACCCAGTAACTTCCTCCGTTTAAGAGGGTTTCTTCTCGATCAAAGTGAGATCCTGAATTATCCCCGCCGGCATGATCCTCGTTCTCGCTATTATCCGGTTTATTTTCCCTTGGAACCGTTGATCCGGTACTCTCCCTTTGGTACGGTAATCTCGAACCGTGCTCCTTTGCCCGGTACACCGTTCTCGATAATCGTGATGCCGGTAACCGCCAGAATCTCGCGGGAGAGGAACAGACCGAGTCCGGTGTGTTTTCCGAATCCCCGGGTGAAAAGGTGTTTTTTATCCTCATCCGTAATCCCTACTCCATTATCCTCGCAGACGATCACAAGATATGTATCTGATTCCTGCGATGAGATCCGTATGGTCGTCATCTGGTCTCCGCCATATTTCAGAGCGTTATCAAAGAGGTTGTAGAATACCTTTTCAAAGAGACGATCGGCAAAAATTTCGAGATCGGTGCGGTCAACGTCAACCCGGACTGCCCGCATCGGCAGATCCATGATCGCACTTTTTATATTTGCATTCACATTCTGCCATGCAGGAGCCGCGACACCCAGCTCCTGGTAATTCCTGGTAAACGTGATCTGGCGATCGATAGTATTCGCTATATGTTGTTCTTTTTGAATATATTCGGAGAGTGTCTTCGGGTCGTCAAAAATATCCTGTGATAACTCAAGGTAACCCTTGAGCGCGAGCAACTGGTTGAGAATGTCGTGCCTTGTGACGCTGGAGAGTATATTCAATTGTTTGTTTGCCTGCCGCAGTGCCCCCTCCACCCGCTTGAGGTCGGTGATGTCAATAATAGATACCAGGATCTTCGAGAATGTCTGTTCACAACCAGGTACAACCGTCATTTTTTGCAGGACGGTTTTTCTCTCCCCGTTCAGGGTCTGGATTTGGACTTCCCCTTCAAATTCGTTCTTTCCCTCAGCGAGTGCAATGAGCTCTTCCTTGAACGCATCATAGGAGTCTTTGGTGAAGATTCTCGATAGTCCTTCAGAGAATTCCTTGTGCGATGCTGCCCCGAACAGTGCCATCGTTGCCCGGTTAATATGCGTAACATTCACCATGATGGCACATCCGGCAACATCCTCCGGGTGGCACTCAAGCCAGGTTCTGAAATCCCCGATATCCTCATTCGTTTTTGTGTCAATCCAGACTTTGATATCTGAAAAGTCTTCCTCAAAGAGCGAGATCGGTGACTCTTCAAACAGGACCCGGTACATCTCCTCGCTCTTTTTCAGGGCATCTTCCGATCTCCGTCTCTGGAGATTTCCCCACACACCCTGCATCAGGAGCATCAGGCGGGTGACATCAGCATCGTCGTATTCCTCCGGCTTGTTGGCAACCGCTGCAACCATCACGACCTTCCCGTTGTCAAGTATCGGGAGCGAGAGGAACCGCGTGATCCTGACATGCCCTTCCGGCAGCCCTTTCTTGCCGGGATGATGTACAGAATAATCGTTGACGATCTTCGGGGTCTGCGTCCGTATTGCATCTGCCCATATGCCGGCTTTTTGTACCGGGAAATGGATCGGCGATACAGCAATCCTGCAGTCCTGCATGGTTGACTTCGACCACGAGATGATATCCATTACCGATTCGTCCGGTGTCATTGCCCCGATGAACGCGAGCGTGCTCCCGGTCATCCGGCAGGCTGCCTCCATCACATATTCGGATAACTCCGTTTCGCTGGCATCCCGCATCTCTGAGACATTCACCAGCGTCTCAAACCGCTCGCGTGTCAGCCGCTCTTCCTCTTCTGCTTTTTTCCGGTCGGTGATATCCCTTACGGAACTGATGATTACCAAGCCGTCAGGCAGGTGCACTGAACCCAAACTCACTTCGACAGGAATCATGCAGCCGTCCTTGCGCCTCTGGCGGCTCTCGAATGTGAAATGCTCACCGGTAATGACTTTGCCCCATAGTTTATCCTTTTCGGATTGGATCACGTCGGGATCAATGTCCCCAATAGACTTGGAAAGCAATTCCTCCCGGGTATAGCCAAGGCTCTGACATGCCTTCCGGTTGACGTCTAGTATACAGCCGGTTTCGTCGTGTATAAAAACTGCGTCGGTTGCCTGCTCCAGGATGGTGCGATATCGTTCCTCGCTTTCTTTGAGCGCATCTTCCGCATACTTACGGGCAGTAATGTCAAGGTAGGTTCCCAGCACCCCGATAATCTCCCCGCTCGCATCCCGCAACGGGACTTTACTCGTCAGGAGGTAGATTTTCTGCCCTGACGGGGTTGTCTGCGGCTCCTCGAAAAGGAGTTTATGTTGCCCGCTTTCGATTACAGCACGGTCGTCGCCCCGGTAGAGCTCCGCCTGTTCCCGCCAGCCCATCGCGTAATCGTCCTTTCCGATAATATCTTCAGGTTTCTCAAACCCGGCATCGCGGGCAAACGAGGTGTTGCAGCCAAGATAGACGAGGTTCTTATCTTTCCAGAAGACCCTGACCGTGATGGTGTTAAGTACTGCCTCAAGGATCTGGCGGGATTCCCGCAGCGCTTCCTCTGCCCGCTTTCGCTGGATCAGGGTCCATGCATTCTTAGCAAGCAGGGTCAGTACGTTAACATCTCTCTCATCATAGTCCGTCGCTTTATTTCCCACCCCGATGATAGCTATGATTTTATCTTCTTCGAAAATGGGAACAACCAGTTCCCGGATCACCGGAACATGACCTTTCGGCAAGCCTTTTTTATAGGGCAGGCTGGCGTAATCATTGTGGATAACCGGTTTGCGCTCACGGAGACAATCTACCCAGATGCCGGCTTTCTCCATCGGATAGTTCCGCTCGGGTTCCTTGGGGATGAAGCAGTGCTTCCTGGTTTCCGTGGACCATGTAATCAGCTGGATCGTCTGCTCATCCGGATTAACGAAATGGAAGAACCCGATTTTACTGGTGGTAAGCCGTTCCGCCTCATCGAGCGTATACCCCATGCTCTCGCTGATTGACATGGTATCGATTAGCTGGTGTAATTTTACCGCAGCCTGAACAGCTTCCTCCGCCCGTTTGCGGGCGGTGATATCCCGATCAATGCCCCGGAACCCGCAGAATGTTCCGTCCGGACGAAATACCGGCACACCGCTGGTATCCAGGATGACGATATAGCCATCCTTATGCAGACTGGAATTTTCAAGAGAGGAGAACGGTTGTTGGGATGCAATGATCTTACTGAAGATCTCACCAACACGGGCAGCCTCTTCCGGAGGCATTACGTCAAATGGGGTTTTACCCCGTAATTCATCGGGGGTATACCCGAGTGTCGCAAGTACCTTAGGACTTACATAGGTATAGTGCCCGGTTTCATCCACTTCCCATACCAGGTCACTGGTTGTTTCGAAGAGATTTCTGAACCGTTTCTCACTTTCCCTGAGTGCCGCCTCTGCATTTTTCTGGTCGGTGATATCATGGATAATTGCGATGATACAGGTGATGTTTCCAATAGAGATGGTGTCGGCATTCACCCGTGCATAATACAGATCCCCGGATTTACGCCGCTCCAAAACTTCGAATTGGGATACCTTGCCGTGTTTTCGTATCTGGTCGATAAAGTGATCCCGTTCTTCTTTATTAAGCCAGATGCCGAGTTCAATGGCGCTCTTCCCAATCAACTCGTCGCGGGAATACCCAAAGATTCTCGTTGCCGCATCGTTCACCTCAATGAACCGTCCCGAATCCAATTCGCTGATCGTGATTGCATTCGGTGCTGACAGGAATGCTTTCGTATATTTTTCATGGGCAATCCGCAATGCCTCTTCCACCCGCTTGCGCTCGGTGATGTCCCGCACAATTGACAGGATCACCCTCTTTCCAAGAAGTGTAACTATGTGAGCATTAACTTCAACCGGAACAATGATGCCATCTTTTCTCCGGTGTTCTGCTTCAAATGTGGCGTGATCGTCAGTATGTAATTCTCTTAGTATTTCCTCGAAAGATCGGCTGAAGGTACCGGTGTCTATTTCAAGCGGGCTGTGCTGTAGCAGTTCTTCTTTGGTATGCTGCACCATCCGGCATGCGACAGTATTGAGATCAAGATATTTACCGGGACGTCCGCTGTCCAGCAGTTCAATAATTTCAATTGCATCATTTGCATTTTCAAATATTTCACGGAATTTTTCTTCGCTCTCCCGCAGAGATTCCTCCGCCTTTTTACGCTCGGTGATATCCTTTGCAAATTCGAATCTTACATCCCGCCCATCTGGCCATTTGATAATCCGGTCGACCATCTCAAAATCCCGGTTGATGAGGGGGTTATGGTATTCCCACCGGTAGGGTTTATATTTGTTTTTCAATAGGATCTCATTCGTGCAGAATTCACAAGGATGGTAGAATCCCTGGAATTCCTTATAGCAAATCCCCCCGACCGGGTTCTTCTGGAATGCACGGAGGAGGGCATCGTTCACGTACAAGATTTCATACGTGTATGGGTCGCAGACATAGATGATCTCGTCAATACTGCTGAAGAGTGATAACAGTTGTTTCCTCTCGTACTCCAGTTTCTCCTCAGCAATCTTGCGTTCGGTAATGTCGATCCAGTACCCGAGGTATTCGACAGGCATGCCATTCACATCACGGACCGCTCTCACCTCATCGCGTGTCCAGCGGTATATCCCGTCCTTTGTGAGGAAACGATATTCAGAAGTGATGGTGCCTTTTTCAACCCGCCGGGGCAATCCTCGAAAGACGTGTTTGCGGTCATCCGGGTGGATATGATCATGCCAGAACGCCGGATCATCCATGAACTCGTGTGCCTCATAACCCATTTGCTGCCGGACATTATCAGAAATAAAAGTCACTTTAAAGTCATCGGACGCACTGAACCGGTAAAGCACGACCGGGGTATGGGATACAAGGAAAGCGAGCTGTGCCCGTGCCTCTTTTAATGCCTCCTCCGCATGTTTTCTCGCCACGATATTTTTGAATTCCGCGTCGGCGCCGGTAATTGCATTGCTTACAATGCCTGCTACTGCGAGATAGATATTGAGTAATTCTTTCGGGATGGGATCGGAGGTCCTGTGTCCGACAAGCATTACCGCTGCGGTCTGGTTCTCCCATAATATCGGTAAAAAAACTGATGCAAACGGTTCAGGAATATCGATACGCTGGGCAGCAAGAAATCCCGTTTCAAGAACCCCGGCAATGATCTTTTCTGTTTCCCGCGTGAGTACTGCCGTACCTGGCACATTGTCTGGTAAGATCCAGTGGTGACCCTCTATCCCGCCGTCTTTGCCCGGTTCAAAGAACCCGACAAGGTCTGCACCGTAGAAACTGACCAACACCCTGCCGGTTTCGGCGAAGATATCCTGCCGTGAGGTCAGGTTAGGGATATACTGTGCAGTCCGGATAAAGGCATGAAAATATTCCAGGTTATCGCGGAATGGCTTATCTATCATGCTTTTTTCCCCCCGGATTACCGAAAGTACAGGTTCTCCAAAAAGATATCATCGAAGTCTCTGGACTGTGATAGGTTGATGATGTGTGCGCTACTTCTTATATTTTTCAGTTGATCTGCAGCCTGTGATGAAAGCAGGGTCAGCTCGCATCCGTTCAATACAGTATTTCCGCACAGGCGGATCCGACCGGGCGGTATCATGGGCAACAGCCCAACCTTCCGGGCATTTTTTATATCCAGAAAATGACCGAAAATCCCGCCGGGGTAACTATTCTGTAAATCCGTATATTCCATTACACTAGGTCTCCAGCCGTTTCATCGCCACTTCTACCCCTTCTGTGACAATTTTCTCGCGTTCTACATGGGAATCAAGGAGATTTATTACCTCATTCAGAGATCTCTTCCGGTCCCCGTCAACCAGGTATTCCACGAGAAGATTCAAAGACGGATCGCTCATTTCCACACGTTCCTTTGTTATAATACTCCTCTGTTATATGCCTGTCTCTCCGCTCCTGCCGGTTCCCGGCAGCGGGGTAGCTTCTGTCGGGTTGTGGCTGCGGGGGAGGGGTGAAAGGAGCATCCGGGGACGATCTCAATAGTCCAATGATCCCGAACCGCTTGTCCTGCACGACTTTGCCCCCGCTTCAAAGATGATGAACATGGCACAGTTCCTTGCAGCGGCAGAGGAGCAGGGCGTGCTGGTACGGGATGAGATCGTGGCATGGCAGCGGGAGCTAAAGGCGGCAGATACAGAGGGGCGGTTCACGTTTGTGGGGATGATGTTTATGGTGGACAGGAGGACGGGTGTAGCGGACCTGAATTAACCCTGAAACCTTTCGCTCTTACACGTTCTTGTGGTTCATGACAGCCATTAGGTCCCAGCGTTTTCCCAACATTTCTCCATGACTTCAAATGAAAACCCCGAAAAACACCACCTTTACGTTCTGTTTTTGCCGCATTTGTATATGCTAACATTAACATTGACATGGCTTTGGAAAAGACCGCTACCCCAGATTCCATGTTGCAGAACTGGAATTGGTGAAGACAATGGAGAAATAGGATGTTTCTGGGTCGAATGTATCCGGCACGGTGAACGGCAGGTACCATTCACGTTTATGCATCAATCCGGGAAAGAGACCATTGTTAGCCAGATTTCCCTCATTTGCGTTCGCAGCAACGTATGTACCATTTATGAATAATGCTCGTCCCAACGCATCAACAGGAAATCTGCTGAAATCTGTGTAGATAACGGTTCCATCTTCTCTGGTTACACTAAATGCCCAACGTTCAGGCATCTCAGCCCGGGTTTTTCCTATGTTGTGACATGTGAAATATACGAAGAGGAATCGCTTCCCGATAGGTGCCGGTTTAATAATATTCGGTGGCATTCGGTGGGGATAGATATCCGTAAAAACTTCAGGTTGCATTTCATACCTGTCGACCAGATCGTACCGGGTCACAACGACAATAATCTCATTCTCTCCTGAGAAGTAGCGAAAAAATTCATTCAGCATCAGGAAGCCGGAAGATACGGATGGAGGTATAGAATTTGGTTCACCCGATGTCGTCGGGGGATGATTCAGAGTACTTGTCGCTGTGACAGAATACGGAGAAGTAAACCCGGGTGTTTCCATCGCTGTATAATTTTCTTTCAGGTCGTCCGCAGGATATCTGGAGATGCACCCGGCACAGAGAATTATCCCCGAGATCATCAGGAGAAGAACCAGTGTTTTTCGCAACTGAACCACATTATCACCCGACTGACTGTTTAATAATCGGAAAGACCGCATTTCTTGTATTATTGCCAGCATTGATTAATTGTATAGTAATGCAACCGGACAGCTCTATTAATATAAGGAGTTCTCCCCCTATCACCATCCTTCGAAAACATCCGGGCCATGGGGAATGCCACCGGAGTTCTATACGAAGTATCGCATACTCATGTGGGGATGGAATCTCAAACCGGGGGCGGGATCGTACCGTTCGCACCAGGTACTGTCTTCTTCCCGGACATCGATCCCAATTTTTCCAACCGGGTGTAGTCCGGGAGCAGTCCTTCAAGATCTCCGTTCGGTTCTGACTCAGACTACACACCACTGCCACACTTGGATGTCTGATCTCAATGCCCTCCCTCAGGTATACCGGTCCTGAAACACGGGCAGACCATCACGCAGCGGCTGCACCTGATCGTGGCGTGCCGGGCGAGACGGAGGGCAAGTGGGACAGCACGGCGTTGCACTGCCCCCTTTTGCAGCAGATCATAGACCGGGATCGGGATCTCCCTGCCCGTATATGCCAACTCAAGGATACCGGGTAAAAAATGTACGCCAATGATATGGATAATCCGGTGAATCTGCAAAATCTGATCATGACATGAAACATAAAATGTCCCGGAACCTACATGACTGGTATGGTAAAACAGACCATCTCCTCCGAATTCCGGAACGTCGATTCCACGCAGTCGTCCGATCATCTTGTCCAGTACCTGGAGTACGCGGACTCCCTGCCCGAGACCAGACAGATTAAGGTGAACAGTTACGGGTATCTCGGTTTAAAGAAGGGAGATGTCGTCCTCGATGCCGGGTGCGGACCGGGCTACGATGCCCTCCGCATGGCGGCGATTGTCGGGAGATCGGGAAAGGTCACCGGCATCGACCTCAGCGAACGCATGATCGCGATTGCGCAGGAAAAGACAAACGGATCTGATCTTCCCGTATCGTTCCGAAAAGGGGATATCCGTAAGCTTGACGTTGTAGATGCCACCTTCGATGCGGTCCGTGTCGAACGTATGCTCCAGATCCTTGACCATCCCGGTCAAATCCTCGACGAGCTCGTCCGTGTCCTCCGCCCGGGGGGCAAGCTCGTAGCCATCGAACCTGACTGGGAGATGTTTGTTGTCGACCCGGGAAGCCGGGACACTGCACGGAAATTCTTCCGGTTCTGTGCCAACCAGTTCCCCGACGGCTCCACAGGACGGAAACTCTACCGGTATTTGAAGGAGCGTACGATGCAGAACGTTACCGTCCATCCCGAACCACTCATCCTGCACGACTTCGCCCTCGCCTCAAAGCTGATGAACATGGAACCGTTCCTTGCAGCGGCAGAGGAGCAGGGCGTGCTGGCACGGGATGAGATCGTGGCATGGCAGCGGGAACTGAAGGAGGCGGATACCGAGGGGCGGTTCACGTTTGTGGGGATGATGTTTGCAGTGGAAGGGCGGAAGGGTGAATCGGACCTGAATTTACCCTGAATTCTTTTGCCGTTGCTCTTCCTTATTATTCATGACAGACATTTTATCCCAGCGTTTTCCCAACATTTCTCCATGACTTCAAGTGAAAACCCCAAAAAACACCATCAGCACGAGGTGTTCTCCGCATCCCGCGCCGGGCACCTCGACACCCGCTTGCGCAGGTTCATCTACCGACCCGACCGGCTCGCAGAGCAGTATGTTAAACCCGGTGACCGGGTCCTCGACTTCGGTTGCGGCCCGGGGTTCTTCACCCGCGAGTTCGCAAAGCGTGTCGGGGAGGGAGGGCAGGTCTTCGCGGTAGACCTCCAGGAAGAGATGCTCGACCTCCTGCGGAAGAAACTGGAGCCGGAGGGCATGATGCCGCGTATCAGGACGCACCGGTGCGCACCTGACTCCCTCCGCCTCCCCGCTGACCTGAACGGGACCTTCGATGTCACGTTTGCCATCTTCGTTGTCCACGAAGTGCCAGACCCGGAGAAACTGTTCCGGGAGATCTCTCTCATTCTGAAACCGGGCGGGACGTTCTTCTATTCCGAGCCCCCGTTCATCGTATCGGGCAGAGAGTTCCGGGACAACCTTGCACGGGCGGAAAAAGCAGGACTCCAGCTGACTCGAAGGAGGTTTTATTTCGTGAACCGGGCGGCGGTGCTGAGGAAGGAGTGATGGGGGGAATGCCTGCATATCTCATCGCACGAGTGGATATCACTGACCTGGAGCAGTACCGGCAGTACCTGAACGCCACGCCATCCATCATTGAGAAGTATGGAGGAAAGGTGATTGCCCGAACCACAGAACCGATCACTTTAGAGGGGCTGGAGGAGACCCGCCGGATCGTCATCCTGCAATTCCCCACGGTCGAGAAGGCGGGGGAATTCTACCATTCACCTGAATACCAAAACGCCCGGAAACTCCGGGAAGGAGCAGCTACCGGGGAGATTATTGTGGTTGAGGGTATCTTGCCGAAGGAGAACCGGTAACCGCACCACGATAATACCGGTCAATACTCTTACTCACAGTATCAGATTCCCGGATTTGCCACAGGTTCATAGAGGGTAGTCCCCCCCACCAACATACCCTGACGGTTCAATTCACGGGAACCGAACTTGAAAATCACCGTGTCCTGATCTCCCCGCCATCTTCCACAACAGACATCAGGTAGTGCCTGAAAAGTTGCACCGCTTTGTGCGTTCCCGCCCGAGCCCGCCGGCTGTTCTGGTAGCCCATGGTGATCGTCATCTTTCCCCGGAAGGTGCTCGTCATAAAGCAGGTTGTAGGCATGTAGCCACCCGGGTAGCAGAGGTAGGCATCGGTGAGCCCGTCAACGTTGGGAAGCGCGATCACCCCGGGATTCGAGATGAAGATATCCGCCATTCCCTCGCGCTGCAACGCCGCCATCCGCGCCACCTCCTCATGCACCCACGTCCCCGCCGGGTCGCATGCCAAATCCATCCCAACCTGTTCAGCAATGCCGATACCGCTGCGTTTCAGGCGCCGGGTCTCGTCGATGACGCGGGGCAGGATCTCCTCCATCCCCTCCGCGTGGGGACGTTCGAGCCTGAAACAGACGTTCGTCGACTGGTTACACATCACGCGGGATCCGTCCTTTAAGTGCTGGCGCAGGTTGACCGGGAAGAAGAGATCCATCGGCGCGGTCTGACCCGTCAGGTCACAGAGGGCGAGAAAGTAACCCGCCATCACGGCATCGTTCATGTTTCCCCCGAGGGATTTAACATGAGCGTGAATCGCCCCGACCTCCGCCGGGTTCACCGTGTCCTTGTGGTACGATGAGGATTGCCGGGACATACCAAACGGATCCCTCCACATCGGGTTCTCGACTTTTACCACACCGGGTGCCGGGCGGTTTTCCTGCACCAGCTCCCGCGTCCAGAGCGTGTCCCGTGGGGGGATCCCCCCGGTCGCGGGAGGGATGCTCGCGGGCTCCGCGTATGCTGTGAGCAGCTGAGACGCGAGACTGACAAGCCCGAACCCATCCGCCGCCGCGTGGGAACAATTGATCACGATCACATCTCCCGCAGGTCGCCGCAGCACGCGCACCTGGAACTGCAACCCCCCGTAGGGATCGATAGGGCTGATTACGTAGGGATAATAGTGCCCGGGGCATTCCTCCACGGTCACGGGCGGAGCGTTCGCCGGCTCGATCTGCTCCCAGAACGCCGCGCCATTCCCCCGGACCAGCCGGCTGTGAAGCACCGGGTGGGCAAGAAGACATGCATGGGTGGCGTCCCGGAGGGCAAGGGGATCGAGTCTCCGGTCAAATTCCAGCACCGCGCAGAGCGTGGCATCTCCCATGCACCGGACCGAATCGGTGAAGAGGTCAAGTGCCGACGCCTCACGGGTGTACATGCTCACATCATGACCTCCGGAATACATAAAACTGCACGTTCCGGGAGCCGGGTAGCCTGATATACCCGCTACAAAAAATGATACACTACGGGATTATTCCCGGCGTGATACCCCATGAACGTCATTGCATTCAACGGAAGTCCCCACGAGGACGGAAACACGAGTCTTCTGATCAAGGTTGCCCTGCGGGAGATTGAGAAGGCGGGAATCGGGACCGAACTCATCCAGGTCGGGGGAAAGAAGGTCCTGCCCTGCTCAGCCTGCGGAAAATGTTTTGAGAACCAGGATCTGCGCTGCGTGCAGGAGACCGATATAGTCAACGACTGTATCGAAAAGATGCTCAACGCAGACGCCATCATCATCGGTACCCCCACGTACTTTGCTGGGGTAACGCCCGAGATCAAGGCATTTCTCGACCGGACTTTCTTTGTCGCGAAGGCGAACGGGGACTGCTTCCGCAGAAAACTCGGGGCGGGCATCGCTGCGCAGCGCCGGGCAGGGGCGGTCTGTGCCGTGGACACGATCAACCATTACTTCAGCATCAGCGGCATGTTCATCGCGGGATCGCGGTACTGGAACCTCGCGAACGGTATGAACCCCGGTGATGCCGGGGCTGATGAGGAAGGGATCGATACGATGCGCCAGCTTGGGGAGAATATTGC
>JAQTSH010000188.1:1734-4328 GCA_028711405.1 Methanoregula sp. | reverse complement strand
TTCCCCAAGCCATTTGATGTAGTACGGGAAGGCATGTGCCTCCGGCTCTTCAAAGACTAACGTTGATTTGGTGTTCGATTCCAATGCGACAAGATAAAACGCGATATGGCGCAGCGTGTCCGATGCAATGATGTACGGGAACGTATGGATGATATTGTTAATCTTTTTCTGGAAATTGAACTGGTGTTCTGTTGTATTAAGTACGAATTCGAACGGGACTTCCCTAAACAGATCGTTGATTTCGTCCTGAATTGATTTATTTTTCAGAATTATTGAGAACAAATTCCTTCCTGTCGGCGGCAGGAGGTATTCTGACACCCGGCTGGGAAATGTGACGATGTTTTTGAACCGGTAATATTTGATAAAGGCAAATTCACTGCTCTTTTTTGCTGCATCGATACAATTTCCGTATGTATCAAGTGTGAAAAGAGGTTTCGATCTCGTTTCATGCTCCCCGGACTCGACGGTGATGTGTCCTTTTCCCTGGGTAAATGTAAGTTTTACTGATTTTCGGGACTTGTTGCCGAGGGATACCTGGATGGGTTCTGAAGTGTCCGCGTCAAAAAAAAGGTCGTCAATGTGGTTATACCGGATAAACTCGTGAAGATCCGAGGTTTCGGCAGGATAGAACCAATTGATTGGGCTTGCTGCGGTAAAATCTCCCCGGATAGAATTCGGATTGTAATTTCCACGTGTATCCTGTTCAAAGACAGAAAACGACGAATCGCCTCCTACCCGGTCTTTTTTATCCAGCCTGTGCCCGCACCAGCTCAGCAGCCCCAGCGCTTCCAGAATATTTGATTTCCCTGTGTTTGGTTCTCCGATGAAGACATTCACTCGTTTGCAATCAAGTTCCAGATCCTTGATCGATTTGAAATTCTTAATCTGTAGTCGTTCAATCATAACTCCAGCCTCGTTCGATTTGCCTCCTTCTTCACTTCCTCGCGTGTCCATTCCCGTCCGGCAAGGAACCTGTCCAAACGTTTCTTCTCTTTACTTTCAATTGGCAGGAACTCCGATATAACTTGTGCCACGCGATAGAACGCTTCACGTTTGCCGTAACCGGCACTTACACCACTTTTTTCATCTCGTCCCGCCTGCTCGTTACCCCGGTGAGGATCATCCGGTGAAGGATATTGATTACATCCTTCAAGCCATCAGGATTCTCCAGATTCCGCTCCCGCAAAACGTGCAGCCGTATACACTCTTTCTCTCTCTTTACGAACCCCGTTTGACTCCACTCATGCGAGATGTTGATGCCGCAGCTCTGCCTTGAGTTAGCGACCTTTATCGAACGGCACCGAAAATTTTACCATCGGGCACACCATAAAAAAATACCCTCGATGGTGATTTTAACCCCCGGACTCTCAAAAAAAGGTCAGCACTAACTGACGCCGGACTCCCCCTACCCCTTCACCGCAGGTGACAGTTTCGCCACCACCCGTTCCACCTGTGCGACAGCCGTCCCGATGTAGGCATCAGGGGAGAGCAGCGCGACGATCTCATCCTTCCCGCAGAACCGGACCACCTCCGGATCGTCGCCGAGCAGCTCCGCAACCGGGCGCCCTTCGGCAAGCGCCTGCATACTCGCGACCCGGACCCGTTCATGGGCATCCTGCCGGTTCATGCCCCGGCGCGTCAGCTCGATCATGACCGACTCCGCCATGTTAATCCCGTGCAGGAATTCTAGGTTTCTCCGGATCGCTGCCTTGTTGATCACAAGCCCGGATAAAACGGTCGTCATCAGCCGGATGCAATGATCGGTCAGCACCGATGCTTCAGGAAAGAGCACTCGCTCGCAGGACGAGTTTGTGAGGTCCCGCTCGTCCCAGAGCGTGTTGTTCGCAAGCGCCGGTTCGACCGATGAGCGGATAATACGGGCAAGCCCGCAGACCTGCTCGCTCTTGATCGGGTTACGCTTGTGCGGCATCGTGGACGATCCCACCTGCTTCGCCCCGAATGCCTCCTCCACCTCCCCGATCTCGGTCCGCTGGAGAGAACGGACTTCCACCCCAATCTTGTCAAGCGTCGTTGCCACATTCGCACAAAACATGAAATACTCCGCGTACCGGTCCCGCGAGATCACCTGGTTCGACACATCCACCGGTACAAGCCCCAGTGCCTGCATCATCGTCGCCTGCACCTCCATGCCCTTCGGTCCCATCGCCGCCTGGGTCCCCACAGCGCCGGTCATCTGCCCGGCACACACCCGGGGGCGTAACTGACCGAGACGCTCGATATGCCTGCCCACCTCGCTCGCCCAGATGGCAAACCTGAGCCCGTAGGTGGTCGGCACCCCGTGCTGCCCGTGGGTTCGCCCGACGCAGACGAGCGTCTTTGTCTCTTCAGCCCGCCGGAGGAGCACGCCCAGCAGTGTTCGCAGTTTTCCCTCGATGAGTGCGAGCGCCTGCACCAGTTGCAGCCCGGTGGCAGTATCGAGAATATCATTGGAGGTCGCACCGTAATGGATCCACCGCCCCTCATCCCCGCAGACCTCGGTAATCGCTTTCACGATTGCCATCATGTCGTGACTGATCTCAGCCTCAATCTCTTTTGCCCGGTCAAGCGACGCGTCTGGTGCCCGCTTCGCGATT
>JAQTSH010000188.1:0-1634 GCA_028711405.1 Methanoregula sp. | reverse complement strand
CGGGGATCTCCCGTACCGGTTCCGACGCCCATAAAACCCTTCAGCACCAACAATATCCCTATGGACACGTTCGATGCCTACTTCCCGTATGCGGCATACCGCCCGAACCAGCGGCGCATGCTGGAGTTCGTCTCGGAAGTAGCCCGCACGGGAGGCATCGCGATGATCGACGCCCCGACCGGCAGCGGCAAATCGAGCGTCGTCGCCTCGCTTCTTGGGGAACGAAACGGCAGGAAAGTGGTGATCGCCGTCCGGACCGTGAGCCAGCTCACCACCTTTATCCGGGAACTGGCGCTCGTCAAGAAGAAACAGCCGAAAATAAAGACCGTGTACCTTGTCGGCAAGAAGAGCATGTGCCCGCTCGGCGGCGAAGGGGACGTGTACCGCCGGTGCGAGGGGGTGAAGGCATTCTCCGCAACACTCATGCGGGACCGTGCAGAGAAAGGAGCGCTCATTCCGGCAAAAGACCCGGTCATTATCCAGCAGATACGGAAGATCGACCCGGAACACCCGATCATCTGCCCGTATTTCATCCACAGCCGGATGTTTGTTCCCGCCGAGACCGGCGGTGTGAAGATGGTCCCGTCCACCCAGCTCAGAACAAAAGCCGATCGCATCTTCTCCGATCCAATCCCCCCGCAGCAGCTCGCCGGGCTTGCCGGGGAGATCTGCCCGTACGAGCTGACGATGCACGCCGCGAAAAATGCGGATGTGATTATCCTCAACTACCACCACCTCTTCAACAAGGAGATCCGCGACCAGCTCTACGGAACGCTCAACATCGAACCGGCGGACGTCCTCCTGTTGATCGATGAAGCCCACAACTGCGGGGATGCGATCCAGTCCATTGAGAGCATCGAACTGGTCGAACGGGACCTCGAGCAGGCGTCCCGTGAACTATCGGGCATGAAGAAACGCCACAAAGGGGCAGAAGCCGTCCAGCATGTACTCCCGAGGCTCACCGATTTCATACGGGGGATCGCGAACTCCACCGAGACGGAAGACTGGTTCGATCCGGCAATCTTTGACCGCATGATCGTCAAAGGATCCTTATGGCGGGACATGGATGAGATCGTCGCCGAGCTCATGGAACTCGCAGAAGCGATCCGGGACCGGAACCAGAAAGCCGGCGATTACCGCGAGACGGCAATTGAACGCTTGACAACGTTCATGTTCCGGCTCTCGCAGTCTGCCCGCGACCCTGCCTATCTCACGATCTACCGGAAGGACGAGACCGGCATCACGCTCCAGGTCAGAAACATCGATCCTGCCGCCTCCCTCTCGGAGATCTGCGGGGAACATGCCTGCTGCATCATGATCTCCGGGACGCTCTCTCCTGTTGACAGTTACCGGCGGCTCTATTTCAACGATGCAGCGGTCGCCACCCTTGCCTTACCCAACGCGTTCCCGAAAGAGAACCGGCTCGTCTTTACCGCCGGTGATATCACTACCGCCTACTCACTCCGGCAGAGCGTGGAGAACACGGACCGGATCGTCCGGTACATCACGGCGTTTGCCGCGCTCAAGGGGAACCGAGCCCTGTATTTCCCCAGTTACCAGATCCTCGAATCGTATGCCGCCCAGGCAACCCCCCAGCTCCGCAGGAGAAAGGTGTTCGTCGAGCCACGGGACGC
>JAQTSH010000187.1 GCA_028711405.1 Methanoregula sp. | reverse complement strand
CCTGTGGTGGGCGAGATCGCCGATTTCTTCAATATCTCCCGCCAGACGTTGCCGATGAAGGTGTCAACGATGAAAAAGTACTTCAGCCAGGCTACCGTCGTGCAGGAATCGACACCGGGCAACCCGGAGATCCCCCGGGGTCCGGGTGCCGTGCCGGCTGCCGGGCATGCATCGTCTCTGGCTGCACATGAACGGTTTCACCGGTGAGGCGGGACATCCACGGTCGTTAAGTTGATGAGCTGCGCCTGGGGGATCGTATCTCCTGATTCAATGTGATCATCGACATGGATGCGGATGACATCACGGATATTATCAAGGACTTCTTCATAAGTTTCACCCTGTGTGTAACATCCCTGGAGTTCCGGGCAGAATGCGGTGTAGCCATCAATATCTTTTTCGATTTCTACAGAAAACCGGAAATTGTGCATACAATGACCTCCCTTTGCGTTTTTTTAGGAATATCATCCGGGCAGTGCAATAACTTTTTGATTGATGGTAGATCAGCGGGACATGCACATTCGAATCTTTTTTCCTCCTGACCTGCCCATTGCGGGGGGACGGGGAGGGTAGCACGTACTGATCATCCGGTGGAACGATTGTGCAGGAACACTACCCGGCATACGCACTATACCAAAAATCCGGAAAGTTCATCGATGACATTTCCGATACAATGCTCAAAATCGTCTTCTGAACAATCAATTGTGATATCGGCATATCTCTCGTATAACGGAATCCTCTGGGTATACATTTCGTGAAGGCTCTGACCGGCAACAAGAACAATGCCCCGCGTCGTGATGTTATTGAGTCTGCGGACCATCTCCTCAAAGGAAATTCTGAGGTACACGACAACGCCGCCGGATTTCAGGTGTTCCATGGCACTCTCGCTGAACACAACGCTGCCTCCCGTGGCGATGACGGTATTGTGACATTGTAGAGACAACAGTGTTTTCTCCTCAATCGCGAGGAACGTTTCAGGTCCCTTGTCATCAATCATCGCCTGTAGGAGCCTTCCGGACTTTTCCTGTATGACAATATCAGTATCGATAAAATTCCGTCCCAGGGTTTTTGCAAGGATCACCCCCATGGTGCTCTTTCCTGCACCGGGCATGCCGATGATAACAATGTTCTTCATGGTGTTCCGCAGTCTCCGGAATTGAATTCAACCTGTGAGGTATATACATTTCCACCAGGAACGATCTGGGTATCGCTCGTGGACTCACGGACGTATGGACTCAAAGATCGGTACCTGAACGTACCGGTACAGGAGCAGATGCTCCATCCCCGCTACCTGCCCATAAAAGTTTCGGACGGGCGGGACCGTGGAACATTCGTTTCCAGGATCTTTTTGTATTCAGCCACGCCGGTTATGGTGGTGGAGGTTTGGGGGGATCGGTTTCCGGCAGCACCTGCAGGATTGTTGAAATCCGGAGAAACAAACTCCGAAAGAGATATGGGGAACTTCCTGAATTCAAGTTTAATAATTCTGGCATGAAAATTAAAAAGAGAATTTTATCCTGTATCACATTAGCAGATGTTGACATTGCCTACTGTGTGCTTAGAAAAGAACGGGTCTACGTGCACCTGCGATCGAATCACCAGATAATATACAATTATCTTGCCGGATCTCTGATCTCCCACATCATCCAGAGATATTCTTCAAGGGACGATGTTGAAATCATTGTCGACAAATCCCTTAACGGTATTCAGGGGGAAGCATTTGATCAACATCTTGTCTACAAACTTTCGAAAAGAACCAGTCTTATGATCCCGCCGCGATTAGAATCGATATCGAGCACATGGATTCAATGAATGACCCCTGCATACCAGCTGCCGATTTCATCGCGGGGGCATTACATTATTATTACCGGAACAATGACGATACATACACCAGTATCATCAATGAAAAAATAACATTGGCATTTGATTATTTTAATGGTCCACAGAAATGAAGTGACCTCTTCCCTACTTCGTCTCATCCACCTCAGGGCGGCATCATCCTTTTCAGGAAGGACTTACTCACACTATATTACATACGCAGTACAATATTAATAAATTTCAATCGGATACATGCGAACATCCAGATCCTAACGACCCAAACAACGCCGGTTTAACACCTACTCGTTGTCAGTGGGTTGAAAGAGAGTGTCCAGACCAATGTTTTTCAGGGTCTTCTCAAGATCCGGGGTGAGATTGAGAAAGACCGTTTTTTGTTGATGATCGCTCGACACCTGTGTTCTCTCAACATGAGCCATCTTCTTCAGAAAGTCCGCAGCACGCTCAACCGCATCATCAGGAAATGCGGTCCTGAACAGATTGACATACGCCGTATGAATCCTCAACGCCATCACATTCAGGAAGATATACGACTTCACCCGGTTCTCCAGGTGGTGACGGTCGGGCACGATCTCTCTTCCAGAGTTCGTCTCGAAAAATTTCTTTTCAACGAAATCCTTACTAAAATATTCGGCAATCACTTCATTTGCGCTTAGATTATCATTTGTCGAAAGGATTGCCCACTTACCATCAGACCGTTGCGCGTCTTGTATCACACCTTCATTAAATTCCCATGTCCCGGTAACCCGATCATTACTCACACTAAACGTAAGCGTAAAGAAACGAGTATGAGACTTTAAAATTGAGTTTACAGCAGCGATTACATTTTCCTCGCTTAAATTTTCAGGATTTTGTACTATGGGGCTTATCATGTTCGAAAGTTCCCAAAGACGGTAATTACGCTCTTCAGTATCTTTGAGTGCCGCCTGTGGATTTGCATACACGATGATGGAACGCATTTTTCCGAACAGTTCTGCCTGCACTTTTCGTGCATAAACCCCGCCGCACGTAGTTTTCATCATGTGATTTTGCGGCGTTGTTGGAATCCCGGTATCGTTAAGAATCGTCCGCACAGCTGGAGTCGTTTCCGGTAAACCCCGGATAACATCCCAGTGAAGTTCCTCGATGCATTGGATTGACTTCTCTGAAATATTTCCTCTGTTTCGGATTATTGTACCTGGCTGGATAGCCAAATCGCTCAATCTGCAAAACAAATCCTGGATTGTTGTCGCTGAGTCACTATCTCCGGTATAGATTACGTGAGCGATCGGGTAGCGATCAAATTTTGAGACTACGATCGCCAGATTAACTTGTTTTCGGGCGATTTGTTCTGTTTCGTGTCTCAAACTCGCGATAGGACACCGAACTCCAAAAAAGAGAGTTGCCGTCAGATCATATGCGACAACGTCTCTTTCACCTGGTGAAAGTGGATAGATCTGTCGCCATCGCTGACAGAGTTTATCTTCGATTTCGAAAGAGTGGTCAAAAATACTGCCAGCATCCTGGTCCTCCTTTGAACAGATGAAATCCAATGAATGCAAAAAAACATCGTTCGTAAACGATGTGGGGGATATTCCCGACAGCAAAGGTAGATCAGTTTCCCTCACCCATTCAGGTAGTTGTGTGGTACTTTCAGGATCTACTATCCGGTTTATTGCCCAGACTGAAAGGATTTTTCCGGGCGTTATCATCATTGAGTGATCGAAATCCAGGCAGACCTGATCAATAATTTCCGCAATTTTCATTTTGTCTGCCAGATGCCATAATATGGTGACATCCCCGGTTTGAGTTGTTCGGGAGAATTCTACTTTGAGATCCTTGTTCTTGCGAGATTTTCGGGTTACCTTGGGCTCACCTTCAACACCAATATACCGTACGTAAACACTTTTTACCTTACCATCGACCCGGATGGTCCGGTACTCTGCAAGATATACCCGGTTGCCTCGCTTGTGTCTCTTGATCGCCATCGTATGTGATATAATGCCTCCAGGTAAATAGAGATTCAGGTTAGATGCGGGATCATCATAATACCGGTAAAAATTTTAAAAAAAAATTGCTACTGGGGTGGCATGATCTGCGCTCAAGGGGTTCACACCTGCACGTTTCCCGGGTTCACGAAGAGAAACCGGCGGGCAGGGTGTCAGCACACAAAGATATTTCTGGTGCACGGTAAAATCGTAAAGAATTATTTAAAAACCCTGACGAACCATGCAGGTTCAGGTACACCGCTACACACACGCGTACCAATTGACAATGGTGCGACCGGAGCCGGTCGTCGCGCAGGCATCCTGTCCGTGTCGTGCCACAGGTGCCCGGAGTTTCCGTGCCGGATGCGGGAAAAAGTGCCGGAGTATCCCCCTGGCACCATGAGGTTCGTGAATGGAGCAGATCGAGATAATCGAAAAGGAAGAGTCACATCACCATGGCATCACGGTGATCGCAGGCAGACCTCTGCCGTATTCCAATCGTGGGGATACTCCAAAAAAAGAGGGGCTGC
>JAQTSH010000186.1 GCA_028711405.1 Methanoregula sp. | reverse complement strand
GGAATCCTGATAATAAATGTCGTACTGCATTGCCGCACCAATTCAATAGTTCCTTTTACCTGATCGATAAGAGCTAAAACAAGGTGAAGCCCGAGCGTGGGGGTATTCTGCCAATCGAAATTCAACGGGATACCAATCCCGTTATCCATGACAGTTATCACCACTTCTGAGTCCCTGCTCTCCCCCTTGATGGTGATATCCCCTTTTTGCCCGTCGGGAAAAGCGTGTTTGAGTGCATTGGAGATGAGCTCGTTCATCAAGAGCCCGATAGGAACGGCATGGTCTATATCGAAAAAGATATCATTCAATTCGATAGTGAATTTGATCTGGGATTGGTTAATGGAATAGAGGCTCATCAGCTGTAAGGACATGGTCTTGATGCAATCCCCGAAATTGATGATGGCAAGGTTATCCGAGAGGTGAAGTTTTTCTTGGACAAGTGCCATTGAGCGGATGCGGCATTCGCTGTCAAAAAGGCTCTGAAGGCTCCTCTCATCGGTAATCCGTTGTTTCTGGAGGCTCAGGAGGCTGATGATGATCTGGAGGTTATTTCTCACCCGGTGGTGGATCTCACGCAGGAGCACTACTTTCTCATCCAGTGATTCGCGCAGGTGTTTTTCTGCAGTGCGGCGAATGTCCATCTCAATGATGAGACGCTGATTGATATCCGAGAGTTCAGATGTGCGTGCGATCACTTTTCGTTCAAGATCTTCGTTGAATTTTTTTAGTTCCACTTCAATCTTTACACGTTCAGTGATGTCCCGACCGACTGACTGGTATTCAACAAGCATTCCCCGTTCATTAAAAATAGCCCGGTCGCTCCATTGCTGCCAGCGGACAGTTCCATCCGGCATGATAATTCGGTGTTCAATGGTCGCAACGGGATTTTGCCGGGTCAGTTGCCGGAAATGTTGCTGTACCCGTTGTTTATCCTCGTCAACCACCTGTGAAATGAACCTGGTACCGATGATCTCCCGGCAGGTTTTACTGAAATACCGGCAATAAGCTTCGTTGACAAAGACATGCGTCCCGTCTGGTAAGAACCGGCAGATAAATTCAGTCTGGTCTTCGACCACGTTCCGGTACTTCTGCTCGCTCCGTGCAAGAGCTTCGTCTGTATGGATCCGCTCGATAGCAGTCCCAATCTGGATGGCGATCGTTTCAAGTCCCACACGGGCACTTGACGGGATTCCGTCAAATATATGGGAGAAGATATTGATACAGGCGATTACCCTGCCCATGGATACGACCGGGATGATTGCCACGGCTCTCAGTTTTTCCCGTTCCTGGCCAGAAATATAAGCAATCCCGGTTTTATTGAAATGGGTATAGATTGGTTTCCCCGCCATCACCATCTGGGCATTGGCTGAACCCGCAGGATAATGGGAAACACTTTTTACGAACTCGTCATCGAGATTCTGTGAGAGAATGAGGTCAACAGAGCCAGATATGTCATCAACAAGGTAGATACCTCCGGCATCCATCCCGGAGATCTCGATCGCTGCATGCAGGCAGGTCTTCAGTGTAGTATTCAATCCTCTGATTGACTGGAGTGCAAGACCAAGATTCAGCTGGGTTATGAGGATGTGATCCTGCCGCTTCTGGTCGGTGATATCCCGGAGGGACTCGATTGCCCCGGTGATATTGCCATGCGTGTCATAGAGGGGAGAGGCGATGCACCAGAGATAGGCGCCCTTTCCCCCATACAGCAGGGGCATATGAATCTCCGAGATTCGTTTGTTGTCCTTTTTAATAATATTTGGATATATTTTCTCGGTTTCCATATCCTCTCTTAAAACAAGGTCGAGGAGGATCGGTCTTCTCGTTCCGTAAAACGGGAGGGCATAGGAATGATCTCCGGTTCCCAGAATCTGTTCTTTATGTACCCCGGTCATCTCCTCCATCGCCCGGTTCCATGCGATAACCTTGCCGTCCAGGTCAATTGCAAAGGTGGCATCCGGCAGGTGGTCGATGATATCTGTCATCCGCTGCCGGGATTCAATGAGAGCGGCACCGGTCTGCTTCCGTTCGATCGCCAGCAGGATCTTATGCTCAAGTTCAACGAACTGGGACATCGGGTCTCCGCCTTTCTGGAGATAGAAATCTGCACCGCTGTTGAGTGCCTCGATCACCACTTCTTCCCTGCCCCTGCCGGTGAAGAGGATGAATGGGATCCCGTTGTTATCTTTTCTTAAGATTTTAAGAAATGCGATCCCGTCCATGACGGGCATCTGGTAATCGGAGATGATACCCTCATATGCCTCGTTTACAATTTTTTTAATCGCGTCTGCGGCTGATAATGCGGTATCTATCCGGAGGGTGCCTGACATTTCGAGGAACACCTTTCCAAGTTCCAGAAGTCCAGGTTCATCATCAACATAGAGGACCCGGATTATTGCCGCCATCACGCATTCCTCTTAGTTGACCGCCATAGACCTTTCGGCACGGTAATCTCGAACCGGGCACCTTTTCCGGGCGTACCCGTCTCGCGGATGGTCATGCCGGTGATCGCAAGGATCTCCTGTGCTAAAAAGAGCCCGAGTCCGGTGTTTTTCCCACAACCTTTCTGAAAGAGCTGTGGTTTATTTTCTTCAGTAATCCCTTCACCGTCATCTTCACAGGCAATCACAAACCCGTTCCCGTTGTTGGATTCCCGTGATGTGACCTTTATTGTTGTCATCTGTGTATTGCCATACTTGAGCGCATTATCGATCAGATTGTAAAACACTTTTTCAAAGAGGTGGTCAGCGAACACTTCGATCTCCAGTCCCGCAATAATCACTTTGATATCCTGCATGGGCAGTGCTGTTATTGCCCGTTCGATGTTGTCGCGGACATTCTGCCATGCGGGGTCTTTCACTCCCATCTTCTGGTAGTGACGGGTGAACGCGATCTGGTGTTCGATCATTGAAGCGGCTCGCTCTTCAATCTGGATGAAACTTTCCAGTTGAGCCGGATCGTTTATAAACCGGTAAGACTGTTGCAGAAACCCTTTGATGATGGTCAACTGGTTGAGGATATCATGCCGGGTGACACTCGTGAACTGGTTAAGTTTTTTGTTCGCCTGTTGCAATGCTTCTTCCATCTGTTTGCGTTCGGTGATGTCCCTGTCGATTCCGTGGAACCCGACAATTGATCCGTCAGTACTGAAGATCGGCATTGCCCGGTTCTCCAGAATTACACGATGCCCATTCTTATGGATCCAGTACGAATCATTCGATACAAGTTTCTGGGAACTCATCAACACTGCCCGGAAAGCCTCCCGGTTAGACTCGACTGATACCGGTTCTAAAAAGTCGAACGGTTTTTTTCCGATTAGTTCATCTGGTCTGTACCCTAGGATTCCCTCCACCTGCGGACTTATATAGACAAATCTGGATTGCTCATCCGTCTGCCAGATAATATCCGCTGTTGTGGTGATAAGGTCACGAAACCGCTCCTCGCGCTCCTGAAGATCTTTCTTCGTCCGGGTGTGTTCAGTGATATCCTCAAACAGGGAGTACCTGCCGTAAAACCGGTCATCTGCATCCCGGATCTGGGAAGAGAAGCATCGGATAGTACGACCATCAGCAAAGAGGATCTCGGTTTCCACCTCGACTCGATTTTCTTCATTCTCCAAGGTTTTGCACGATTCTATAAAAGCGGGGAGATCGACAATCAGCGGAGCAAAATAGGAGAGAAGGTCCGAATTCTTCAGTAATCCTTTCACAAGAGATTCTCTGATCGATTCTAAACCCCATATTGTAACGAAGCGGTCATTGAAGTAGACGATCTCATCTGTCCGGCTATTCACAATATACAGCCCGAATGGTGAACCTGATGAGATCTGGGTGAGGATGGTCTCGTCAATCCGAAGTTTCTCTCTGGTCTTCCACAATGCCTGTTCAGTATTTTTCCGGTCAGTGATATCCTCAAAAGTGGAGTAGATCTGGTAGGGGACAGTCTCACCCGGTTTGAACTGGGGGATGGCATCAACAATGATCCAGTGACAGGTATGATCGACTGGATTATTAACACCCAAAACGTCTCGGGTATTTTTTCCGGTCGCGAGCGAGACCATAACGGGATGTGTATCCCCGGGAAAGGCTGTGCCATCCTCATGGATTACCGTCCACGGGAGTTCCCTGTTCGTCCTGCCGTTCATCTGATCAAACGATAGACCGAGAATGCGCTCTGCTGCAGGATTCACCTTCGTGATCTTTCCTGTATTGTCATGATATATCACGCCCTGCATCATCGTTTCAAACAGGTTTCGGTATTGTTCTTCAGATCGTTTGAACGCAGTCTCAGCGCGTCTCCATTCTACTGCCGCGATGATCTTACGAGAGAGTTC
>JAQTSH010000185.1 GCA_028711405.1 Methanoregula sp. | reverse complement strand
CTGTCCAGGTACGCGTGGATCAACTCATGGAGGTATCCCGTGCAGATTGAGATCCGCGTATATCCACACCGTTTGAGCTGCCGGAGGATCACTTCGATGATGGGGTAATCCCCAATGGGCATCAGCGGTTTTGGGAGAACTGTAGTATAGGGCATGAGCCGGCGCCCTTTTCCCCCGGCGAGAATAATTGCCTGCATCGTGTCCTCCTATACGGTGTAGACGCCGGCTTTGTATGCCGCGAGATGTTCTTTCATCCAGTCTATCGTGAGGGCGAGTCCCTCCTCAAGCGAGACCCGTGGTTTCCACCCGGCAAGCTCTTTTGCAGATCTATTATTGCAGAGCAATTGCATCACCTCGCTCTTCTCCGGGCGGACTCGTGCCTCATCACAGACAATGCGGGCGTTCGGGTTCACACGCCGGAGGATGATCTCTGCGAGTTCCCCGATGGTGACGCCTCGCCCGGAACCGGTGTTGACGGTTTTCCCGACGGTCTTTGTGCTTTCGGCAAACCTGATGAATCCCTGAACAGTGTCTGCGACATAGGTAAGATCCCGAACAGGAGTCAGGGAACCGAGTTTGATGGTATCGGAGGTGAGCGCCTGCGTGATGATGGTGGGGATCACGGCGCGGGTGGACTGCCGTGGACCGAACGTGTTGAACGGGCGGATGGTCGTGACCGGAAGCCCGAACGAACAATAGAAGGATTCTGCAATCTTGTCCCCGCCAATTTTACTTGCCGAGTAAGGGGACTGACCCTGGAGCGGGTGTTTCTCATCAATCGGGGTGTACTGTGCAGTGCCGTAGACTTCGCTTGTGGAGGTATGGACGACGCGCTTCACACCGGCATCGAGGCACGCCTGCATGACATTGAGTGTGCCCTTGACATTTGTGTTGATATAGGATTCCGGCGCGACATAGGAGTAGGGGATGCCGATGAGCGCGGCGAGATGGAAGACGTACTCTTTTTCACTGACGGCTTTTTTTACAAACAGGGTGTCAGTCACATCCCCGGCGATCACCGAAAGGTTCGGGGTTGTGTCGTTGTACCTTCCTTCGAGCATGCCCCAGTCGTTCCTTGCGTTATAATGCACAAAGGCGGTCACATCGGCACCTTCGTTCAGCAATGCATCGACGAGATGGCTACCGATAAATCCCCCGGCGCCGGTGACCAGTACCTGTTTATTTTGCCATTTCATGGTTCGTCCTGTCTATATGTTTTGATGAGCGCCTGATAATCTTTTTCTGCCTGTGCCATCAGGGTGTTCCATCGACCGTTCATGAGGATCTTTTCCCGCGCCGCATGTCCCAACGCTGCACCGTATTCCGGTTGCTGTGTCAGAAGCAGGATCTTTTCCGCAAGCTGTTCCGGAGTGCCGGGGGGAATGAGAAGTCCGGTTTTTGAATCTTCGATCCATTCAGGAATTCCTCCGACGCTCGTCGCGATGCAGGGGAGTCCGCTTGCCATCGCTTCGAGGATGGAGACGGGCGTTCCATCGGATTGTGAGGTGGTGACGAAGATATCTGCCGTCCGGTAGTCCTGCGGGACTTCGTTATAGGGGGTCTTTGGCGTGAATGTGACAACATCCGCAATGCCAAGCGTGCTAACGAGATGCCGGATCTTCTTTTCATCCGGACCTTCACCTTTGAGGGTGAGGCGAAGCCGGGGATCGTTTTTGTACGCGAGCGTAAAACCCGCGACGAGCGTTTCGGAATCATAGACCGGAAAAAATCCCCGGTTCGAGAAGATCCGGATCACGTTTTTGTCTGCGGTATTTTTTTCCGGTGACGGTGAGAAGAGATCCGTATCGATGCCGAACGGGAGATAGTGAATCTTGTCCGCAGAAATGTCCAGATCTGTGATCATGTGGGTGCGGATATCCTGTGAAACCGCGTAAATAAGGTCTACGGAATTGAGCACTTTTTTTGTGTAATACCGGATTAGCCGGCTTTTTTTGGGCAGGATCAGCACATCGTCGCCCCAGGCGGAGACAATTGCCGGGTGGAATTTAAGATCCGGCAGGTGGAATCCGTATTTCGCGATGAAATGCGCGTGAATGAGATCGGGTTTGATTTGTTTCACGAGCCGTTTTATCTGACAGTGGCGCGGGATAAAGGAGAGATACAGGTTGTTCCAGCGGGACAGAAGAAGATGCTCCGTGACACCGTCGATGGTGCGGTTCATCGGGTCATAGGTGACGAGATGGACTTCGTGCCCTTTCTGTGCGAAGTATTCCGCCCAGCGCTGGGTGTGAATGCTCCGGGCATCAGCGATAAGGAGGAGGATCATGGGATGCGGGCTCCTTGGGGACTGGCTCGTGAGATTGCCGGCTAAAATCGATATATGCCGTTTTCAGGTAAGGGGGTTGGGTCACATTCGACACATCGGGAGTCAGTGTGAATATCGGTAAGCAAACGTTCATTACAGCGTGCGTGAACCTGCGCAGGGGTATCGGAATTTTTACCGTTACCATACTTTGTGTACTGATTATTCTCATCGATGCAGAAATCAGAAAAGGAGTGTACCTGCTGGGTGAAAAAAATTGGCATGTCCTGCGGATGCCCACATGCACTCAACGGCGCGCCGTGGTAATACATTGCCGACCGGGAAAAAATTTCAGGTGTGGGATTCCAAGGCGCGGTGGCATTGGTGATTTCAAAAGTCACGGTGAAGGGATCTGCCGCTTCATGGAATGGAATACAATTCGTGCATATAGAGAGCACATCACGGGATTGATTTGCCAGATGCGAAAGACACGCGATTGAACTTTTTATCGCTCTGAAAAATTCCCGGTGACAAACAATTCTGAACCGGGTGTATTCAGGATCCCGTCGTATTCCGGTGAGACCGTAAATGAGTATACGCGGACGTTTTATTCTCATGTGCTTGGGCACTTCAGGCAGTCTCATTGGTTCACCTTGATTCGTTCGCATAATCCCTATTTCGCGGGTTGGCAGGGGATGATGTGCTTATTTCGGTACCCACGTGATCTTAAATGTTCTGAACGCATCGTCACGGATCTGTTGATTGAGTTTGAGCAGGACAGCGAAATAGATTGCTGCCCCGATAATCACCATGATGATGGTCTGGATCGAGCTCTGGTTCAGTGGCAGCAAACCGAGCACAAGAAGGGCAAGGGTCATGACGATGGTTGCAAGAATAATATGCTGGATGGATCTTTTTTCAAGACAAAGGGGAATTACCCGTCCCAGATAGGAACGGGCAATAACAAAGCTGATGATGACGTTAACCAGTCCTCCAATCGCTGCACCGGCGATACCGATATGAGGTAACAAGAGAATGCAGAGGACAATATTTGCAGACACGCCCGCAAGGATGCCCATCACCGCATGTTGTGCATGATCGGTTGCCATCAAGAAATTCGTGTACAGGTTCAGGATCGATTGGATCACCCGCATGGCGATAATGATGATAAGTGCGGTCGCCCCGGTTGCAAAGGATGCGCCGTACAAGTAATATAACAGATTATGCCCGAGCAGGATGCCACCGGTAAGGATCGGGAGGGCAAAGATGAGTGAATAGGTGGTTGCCCGGGACAGCGCGATAGCAATTGCGCTCTCATCTTTCTGTGCGTTCCAGCGACTGACTTTTACGTAGAGAGTATTTACCAATGCTGTGCTGATAAAGAGCGCAAAAAACGAGAACGTCCAGCACACACCGAAGATGCCGACATCGGAGACTGAGAGGAAATACGCGATGAGAATGAGGGGGATATTGTCAAAGAGGATAGTGCCGGCGCTGATGAGGACTGCCCAACTGGAGAAGGAGAGGAGGCTTTTGACGTGGAACCAGCGGAATTTTCGAATTTTATAGTCAACAAATTTCAAGTCAATGATCAATTCTATAAGAAGACCGACAACAAGCCCGCCTATCAGACCATACACCTGAAAACCGAGGAACACACCAATTACCTGAACAACAATACGGGTAACATTATTCAGGAGACTGACTGACGCAGCAAGTCCGAGACGGTTGCTCGCACCGATTGCCACACTGATGCTCGAAGAAAATGTGGAGATTCCAACTATTGCGAGAAGAATCAACAGCAGTCCGGAATTGTTCAGGTCGGCAAAATATCCCTGAAATATGATCATTACGGTACAGACAATAGCATAAAAGAATAACCTGAGTGTGAGATTGGCAGTAAAAAATTCACTCTGATCTTCACCGGAACAGATGCGTTGGGTTGCCGCATATCCTATGCCCAGATCAGTAAACAGACCTAATATTGCAAAATATGATAAAAATAGAAAATAGACCCCCAATATTTCTGCACCGACCCAGTGTGCGTAGAACATTGTCGCAAGAAAACCGACAATGGTG
>JAQTSH010000184.1 GCA_028711405.1 Methanoregula sp. | reverse complement strand
GTACCGGTAATTCTTTGTGAGGGAGAGAAGAGCGCCTTTGAGTGCTGCGTCCGGGAGGCAGTAACACCCTTCGATCCATTTGGTGCCAACCGCTACAAAATCGAACGTGTCGCCTTCATAGAGTCCCCGCTCAAGCACAGTCGTCTCGATCCGTTCGGTCGGTGCGATGCCCTGCATGGTGCCGCCTTTCTTTATGAACGTCTCTGTCAACAATTCGGCGATTGTCCGGATGCCTTCCTGTTCGAGATCGATACCCACCATCTCGGCAAGGTTCTGGTCCGGGTCTACATCAACAAGAAGGATCGGAGCATCACCACGTTCGATACAATATTTTGCCATCAGGGCGACAAAACTCGTCTTGCCGGTGCCGCCCCGTCCCATCGTCACGAGCGTCTTTGTCATGTCATGCCTCCACGGGAACAGGTGTTGCCACTCACAACCTGTGCGACCGTCCAGGTAATCTCTTCGATTGCGAGAAATGCCGGCGTACCATCAAGAGATAACACCGGTTCTCCGGAGAGTCCGGCTCCGGATACGGCAGGGTCATACGGGATCACGCCGAGCATGGGTATCGAATTTTTTTCCGCGAATGCTGAGATCATCCCGTATTCTTGTTCATTTCGGATCCGGTTGCCGAGGAGCATCACGCGGGGGATGCCGGCACCCTGTGCCATACGGGCGATCGTCCCCGCTACTGCAAGCGATTGCCGGTTCGCATCCGAGACGACGATCATCATCTCCACGCATTCGGCGGTTCCGCGCCCGAGATGCTCGATGCCGGCTTCCATGTCTAACACGACTGCTTCAGAGCGGTCAACGATGAGATGCCGGAGCAGGTTCCGGATGAGGCTGTTTGCCGGGCATGTACACCCGGCTCCCATCGACCGGACCGTGCCCATGACAAGCAGGTGCGCCCCGGCAGGGGTCGGGACGGCGAATTCCCGAACGAGATCTGCGACAGAAAAGTTCAGGTTGTAGACCCCGGGGAAAGCGGTGCCGGTCTTCTTTTTTATCCATTCATCCTGTTCCGAGACCGGAACGATCGCGTCAGATTCCTGCTGCAAAATGCCCAGTGCGAGTGCGAGATTAGGAGAAGGATCGGCATCGATGGCGATGGTCATCCTGCCGGCGCGGGCGAGCGTCCACGCGATCCCGCTTGCGACAAGGGTCTTTCCCACACCTCCTTTTCCGGCGATGGCGATCTTCATTTTGATGCAATCCGATCCAGAGATTGTGAGTGCGGGTGTATTAAACGATCGTACCTGCGAGTGGATGTCTGTGATCAATATATAGCCGGTTTGACACGATTATCAATCATCATGTGGGGATGTGGTGAACATGCTGTATGCGCATCCGGGCATCCTGGTGTGGCGACACCCCCCATTCGCCTTGATCAAGAACCAGGGAATCTGACCGTTGTGCTGTGGTATCCCTACATGAGAGTTTTTCATTTTTCACGCGGTTCACTCGCTGCGTGCGATGGATTCATCTGGATGTGCATGATATCGTACCAACGTGTTTGCATCATGAGACTTTCACGCGTTCTTCCTCTCATCTTCCTTCTCATCTTCTCGCTTGTGCTTGTGTCCGGTTGCACCTCCAACCTGCTATCCGGAACTCCCTTTGCATCCCCCACACCTACCGTTACGACACAGGCTCCCGTGATCTGTGAGATGGAGAACTGTCATGGACTGGAGATCCGGTGCGGGGCGAACCCGGTGAATTTCTGCACGGCAGTCTACACGCCCGGAGACCGGTGCCGGCAGTACGCCAGTTGCCGGATTGTCCAGGGTTCCTGCCAGGTAGTGACCGATCCGAAGTTCGAGACCTGCAAGGGGTGTATCGACATGTGCAGCGCCCAATACGGGAACAGTCCGAACCTGATGGCATCCTGCGAACAGAAGTGCTGAGATCGTTTCAGGAGTTCCCGTGCGAATCCACACGATTGGGTATCCCCCCGGTGCTGTGCAGGAATGGGATCTCCCCAATTTTTTTAAACAACAGTGGAATCGTGCATGGTCGTTTGAGTCTCACCTCACCCTTAAAGTGGTTCCAACACAAATAGTGGTGGAATAACGGTGATAAATGGCAGAGATCAGAATAGTCGGGACCGCGCACGTCTCACAGAAAAGTGTTGAAGAGGTTGAACGAGCGATCGTGGAGTTTCAGCCTGAAGTCGTTGCGATCGAACTCGACCCGGCGCGTTTCTCCGCGTTAAAAAAACAGGCACGGGACCCGACCGTGAACGATGTCCTTGAAGTCAAGAACTTCAACTCGCTTCTCGTCCAGTGGCTCCTTGCGTATCTCCAGCGAAAGATTGGCGTGGATGTTGGGGTCGAACCCGGCGCCGAGATGAAAGCCGCCATCGCGAGCGCCGAGAGCCGGGGGATCGCGATCGCGCTTGTTGACCGCGACATCCGGGTCACGCTTCTCAGGTTCTGGCGGTCACTCGGGTTTTTCGAGAAACTGAAGATGTTCTATGCGCTGATCATCTCGATCGCTGAAGTCGATAACGGGCAGGAGATCGATATCGAATCGTTAAAACAGCAGAACGTGATCGATGCGGTGATGGAAGAGTTCCGCAAGTTTTCCCCGAACGGCGCACGTGCGCTCATCGATGAGCGCGACGCGTTCATCGCGCACCAGCTTATCCTGTTGAAAGCCCAGAGACCCGAAGGAAAAATCCTCGCGGTGCTCGGCGCAGGACACCGGCAGGGGGTCCAGAATTACCTTGACACACCTACAACCCTCCCCCCCTTTGACTCGCTCAGTTGCGAACCGAAATCATTTCCTTGGGCAAAGGTATTCGGCTTTGCCGTGACGGCACTCTTTGTGTTCCTGCTTGCCGCCATCGCGTTCTCCGGCGTCGGGTGGGGTGTGCTCCTGTACGCGTTTCTGTTCTGGGTGATCATCCACGGTGTGCTTGCCGGGCTCTTCACGCTCCTTGCCGGCGGACACCCGTATTCCGCGCTCACCTGTTTTGGCGTGGCTTGGATGACCTCCTTAAACCCGATGCTCCACGCCGGATGGATTGGCGCGTATGTCGAAGCGAAGGTGAGAAAGCCCCCGGTCTCGGATTTTCGGAAGATTTATGAGGCTGAATCGATCACCGAGATGGCGAAGATCCCGCTCTTCCGCGTGGTACTGGTGGCTGCACTGGCAAACCTCGGCAGCCTGCTTGGCACGATCCTGTACTTCATCTTCGTTTTTCCCGTGCTCGGGATCGACCCGGGGGTCGTCATCTCGACCGGTGTCCACAACATGTGGACGGCAGCGACGGGATGGATCTGACGCGGTGATTGGCGAGAAACACGGCAAAACCGGTTTTCCCCTTTTTTTATATTCTCCAAAAATGAGAATGAAAATGGGATGATCCTTCCGGGATTTCGAAACGATAGAGATGATAACGATGGTTCGGATCCTGTAGAACCCGGCACCTCCGTTGTAGTGTTGATCCGGAAATGCATCGGCACATCAGGACGTTTTTAACGCTGCGAAATGGATGGTCATGCCACAGACCGTTATATTCGCGGGTGCCCGCACTCGCGATCGATCCATTCACTGATGATCTGTTTTATCTCATGGGTATTCATGCCAGAACGGTACCGTATCCGGATCTCCAGTTCCAGCCGGTCCAGGAGGGGTTGGACAGTCTCAAGATATGCACCGGGTGAGGTATAGCCACCCCGGGAGTCGATTACAGAGATGACCAGTTCGTTTAAATGGCAGAATTCGCCGGTGAGATCGATGATCCGTTCAAGGGTCATGCCAACCGGTGACTCGTTCTGGAATGTATCAGCCGTCGGAGAAAAGGTGTCCGGGTCGGAAGTGGGGGGATGATCCCCGTTGATCATCTCTGACTCTTCACCCGTCTCTGACATATTCCGGTAATCTCTCTTTCACGGATTAATAAAAATCGGTTCTGCCGATGGTTGCCACCCGTTATCGTGCGGTGGTGTGTCGTGTGCCGTGGGTGCATAATCTTTTGGACACCGGTTTTTATGCTTATGCCCGGTCCGGTTCATGCGCGGTACATATTCTGATGAAAGCGTTTCCGGGCTTCTCATGTGTGCGGGTTTTTCCCAGGATATCGTATCGTCATGATGGTCAAGTGGAAACGTTCATGAGTGAATAGTGCGATGTTTTTTCCGGAGCATCTCTATGAGCAACATGGCACTTCTCGTCATTGAGGGACTCTGGTGGACCCCGGAACAGAGACCCAAGCGCCCGTCAGTCCTCTCATTTTTAGAAGGACTTGAGAGTTACAAGGGCGACTTCAATATCTACTACGCGAACTTTTACGAGAAAGTCGGATTCCGGCGGGCGCTTACCGATGACCTGACCAATACCCGGGAAGACC
>JAQTSH010000183.1 GCA_028711405.1 Methanoregula sp. | reverse complement strand
TCCTGAAGTTTCCCCGGACCCCAACAGACCCGACAAAGTTACCGGGATACAGGACCCGGACCCAGGTACCATTCTGGGGAATCAGGTACTGCGGGGCTGCCGGGGTTTCCACCGGGGTAATTGCCTGGGTCACTTCAATGATTGCCGTTGTGGGCACAGGTGTCGGTGGGGGCGTCGCAACGGTTGTTGTGGCAGTCACGACACCGGGTGTGACCGGAGTCGAACCTTTTCCTTTGGTCATCTGCCCGAAGACAACGACTGCACCGATAATGACAAGGACGACCACAACGACAGCCGCAATATTAATCGGGGTAAAACGACGGCGTGCCTTAGGGGGCAGGGGAGGTCGTTGGTTTAGGGGAATATACGGAATATATGCAGGTGAGATATCCTGTGATGTTGAGATGCAGGTCAGTTCTTCGCCCGGCGTGGTGCAGGAAGGTCCCCCTGCTTCATTTCCATGTGCAGCTGCATGGTTTTTTTTAGATATCGAGATCGCATTGCGAGCCCGCTCCCGGAGCATCCTCACCCATTCGTCATATTCCCACCGGCGCTCGATGCCCGCCTGGCGCGACAGGGTGAGGATCATCTGGCGCAGGGTGCCATCTTCAGTCCGGAGAGTAAGCGTCACCTGCTGGTCTTTCTCTTTGTTCTCATCAGTTTCGATCTGGTGGATAGCGGCAAGCGGGATGTTTCTCTGCGGGAGCACACGTCTCTGGCTGTCAAAAAGAATGAGTCGCCGGTTGGTGATGATCGCATCCAAGGGGATGGATCTGATGCTGAAGTTCTTGTTCTCAGCGATCACGGATTCATCAGTCTGTAGTTCAATCTTCCCCATATCCGATCAACCCATACCATTCAGGAAGTATCCGGTATTATCATCACACGTCCGGCATTTGGGTTATTATAGATATTGATTCACATATTTTAAGTCGTGATTGTCCCGGCATATATCGAGACTGCGGATCGGGTCCGGTTCCTTGCAGTGACGAGACCGTTCCGCCAGATCATGGACGTACCGGATTACCGGTTCGATGATATTGAACCCACGGATATCGTCATCGATATCGGAGCAAATGTCGGGGCGTTCTGTATACGGGCAGCCCGGCGCACAGCACATGTCGTCGCGGTTGAACCAGTGACTTTCGCGCTCCTCAGAGAAAATTGCCGGCTGAACCAGGCACAGGTACATATCATCGAAGGAGCGCTTGGCGATGGAAAACCCCGTGAGATCCTGTGGGACGACGCCCGGTGTATGGCACCCACGTTCCCGCTCAAAAAAATTATTGCCATGGCAGGTGGGTGCGACTTTTTGAAATGCGATTGTGAAGGCGCTGAATGGCAGATCGATCACCGGGATCTTTTGGGCATCCGCAGGATCGAGATGGAACTCCATCTCCCCCCGATCTGCCCGCCACCGGATATGATCCTCCTCGATCATATCGCAGAACATTTTACATTCACGATCGACCGGGTGCCATGCCATGGTCCGCTCGGACTCCTTGGGTACCTTCATGCGACCCGGAAAGAAGAAGATACAATCCTGTAGCAAACGGGAGCCTTACCGGCAAGTCGGCACGGGCAGACGAACGGTCATGGCAGGCTCCCGGTGAATCGCATGACGGAAGGAATCTATAAATGACCGAAGAATGACACCGATGAATGAGCAGTGAATGTCCGGGGTGTCCCCAAGGCAGTCTTTGTGATGCACCGGTGAACCGCGCATCCCTCGCGTTTTTGAATCACCTGTATGAACCCTTGACATTTTTACAGGAACCAATGCCCTGATAAAATTCCGGAGATCCGTGTCCTTTGAGAATGTTCATGAACCCATCGGTCTAACATGCCAGTGATACGATCATGTGTACAATAAATCAAGACCAGAAGAATGCTATCCTCGATGAGATTCTCGCCACCCGCCGTTCCTATCGTATGTTCCTGCCGGTGATCCCGCCAGAAGATGATATCCGGCGGATCATCCACGCCGGGCTCCTCGCCCCGTATGCGGCGGCAGCTGTGGGAAGTTCAAAGGATTATTTCCGGCGGTTCTTTGTCTTCCGGAACGGTTCCGCGAGCATGGCAGCGGTACAACCGCTCGTCTTTCGCCAGGTAACGGCAATGGCAGCTGCGCTCGATCATGATATGGCTGACAAACCCCGGCTCCGGGCACAGGCAGTCACCTTCGCCCAGCGACTCTCGATGATCCAGAAGATGGGCACGGTGCCCGGTGTCGGTACTGCACCGTACTATATCGTCGTCGCCGAGAAGAAAGGGTTCCCGCCTGTCGGACAGCAGTCGCTTGCCCACTGTTTGGAGAACATGTGGCTGAAGGCGACCGCGCTCGAACTCGGGTTCCAGCTCGTGTCGATCACTGCCCAGCTGGGAGACGACCCGGCATTTTGCGAAATTTTAGGCATTACCGCAGGAGAATGGGAGCTCGCCGGGTGTGCAGTCGGGTTCCCGAAAGACGAACTCTCTCCAGCCATCCGACCGGCAGCTGATGATGTGACCCGGTGGATGGACTGATCGCCATCCCAACGGGTTAAAGACCCGGATCCATTTTTCACGCGACTCGTTGAGGTGCATCTGCGATACTGCAATCGCGCCAAACCGTTCCGCCGCCGGTCTCCCCTGCGTAGCCGAAAAACCGCAAGCGGCTCCGGTTGCACATCGACCCCGGCAGCATCTCGTATTCCCTGCAAAGCGGAAAACCGCAGGGCAGCGCCGTTCATCACCCGTAAATACCGGAATCGCGTACGGTACCATATGACCGGTATCGTCCCATCCCTTGAACTTAAAGACCGACTGAACCGTTTCCGGTTCCAGATGGACGCCGATCATCCCGGTTGGGATGTTGCTATCTTTTTGGGCAGGATCAATCTCTATTATTTCACCGGCACGATGCAGGACGGTATGCTTGTCGTCCCCCGCAAGAGTGACGCGATCTTCTGGGTGCGCCGGAGTTACGAGCGGGCGCTGGCTGAATCACAGTTCCCCATCATCCGGCAGATGGGTAGTTTCCGGGACGCGGCAGGTACGCTTGTTCCGTGCCCCGGCACGGTATACCTGGAGACTGAGATCGTCCCGCTCGCACTGTTCCAGCGGTTGCAGCGAGCCTTTCCGTTCTCCAGCGCGCAGTCGCTCGACCGTCAGGTGGCACGATGCCGGGCGACAAAGAGCGCGTATGAACTCGCGCTCATGGAACAGGCAGGCAGCATTCACCAGCGTGTACTGGAAGAACTCGTGCCGGAGATACTCTCCGATGGGATGAGCGAAGCGGAACTCTGCGCAGAGCTGTACCGGGTGATGATCCGGGAGGGGCATGACGGGGTGACCCGGTTTGGTATGTTCGGCACGGAAGTGGTGCTCGGTCAGATCGGATTTGGCGAAAGTTCCATCTACCCGTCATACTTCAATGGACCGGGCAGTTGTTACGGGATGTGCCCTGCGGTGCCGCTCGTGGGAAGCCGTACCCGGACACTCAGAAACGGGGATCTTGTCTTCCTTGATACGGGTTGCAGCTGTTCCGGGTATAACACGGACAAGACGATGACCTATATGTTCGGAAGGGCGCTTCCGGATGAAGCGATCGCGAGTCACGATGAGTGCGTGAAGATCCAGGATTCCATCGCCGCGCTCTTACGACCGGGTGCAATCCCCAGCGAGATCTACTCTGCCACGATGGCAGGACTCGACCCGGTGTTCCGGCAGGATTTCATGGGTTTCTCCAACCGGCAGGTGAACTTTCTCGGGCACAGCATCGGACTCCAGATCGATGAGACCCCTGTTCTCGCGCAGGGATTCGATGAGCCTCTCGAAGCGGGTATGGTCTTTGCTGTCGAGCCCAAGCGGGGGATCAGGGATGTGGGGATGGTCGGAATCGAGAACACGTTTGTTGTCACTCCCCACGGCGGCAGGAGCATCACCGGGCATCATCACGGGCTGCTTCCGGTGTATTAGCCCTCCAATGGCGATACAACCGGCGCGCAGAAGTCTGGACGGTTTTTGTACGAACCTGAGGCATTCCCCCGGTGCGGGCATCCTCCGTCGAATCGTTTAAGCTGTCGGACAGCACTCTCAATGCGGAGATCTTCTCCGCTACCGGAGGTTGCGGGAGTACATGGAACGAAAGAACATTCATACGAATGAACACCCCACGTAGCATCAGGGCAAGAATACCTATGATACGTCAGGGTGGGGAAAATTTCGCGGAGATCATCAACTTTCTACCGGATGCAACGTTCGTGATCGACACGGCTGGAACCGTCATCGCCTGGAACCGTGCGATGGAGGAGATGACGGGAGTGCCGGCAGAAGAGGTCATGGGTCGCGGGGACTACGAGTATGCGCTGCCGTTCTA
>JAQTSH010000182.1 GCA_028711405.1 Methanoregula sp. | reverse complement strand
GGAGTTACCCGGTGTGTCGCAGTGCAAAGAATAAACTACAAAACATCCGACGTCCAAATTCATGGTATGATTATCTACATAGATGGGAAGTACCTGCCCGATGACCAGGCGAAGGTTTCGGTGTTCGACCATGGACTGTTATACGGCGATGGTGTGTTTGAAGGGATACGCGCCTATAACGGCAGAGTCTTCCGGTTGAAGGAACATATCGACCGGTTGTTTGATTCGGCAAAGACGATCGATCTCACTCCCCCGATCACGAAGGAGGAGATGACCGAAGCGATCTGCGAAACGCTGAGAAAAAACAAATTAACGAACGCGTATATCCGCCCGATCATCACCCGTGGTGTTGGCGATCTCGGGCTCGACCCCCGGAAATGCGCAAAAGCCTCCGTCATCATCATTGCAGTGACTTGGGGTGCAATGTATGGCGACCTGTACGAGAAGGGTCTTAAAGCCATTACCGTCTCGGTCCGGCGCAACGCCGCCGAATCGCTCCCGCCAAATGTCAAGAGCCTGAACTACTTAAACAACATCCTCGCGAAGATTGAAGCGAACTACAAGGGTGGGGATGAAGCGATCTTCTTTGACACGAACGGGTACCTGTCGGAAGGTTCCGGTGACAACCTGTATATCGTCAAGAACGGTGAGATCCTCACGCCGCACACGCTGAACAACCTCCGGGGCGTCACCCGGCTGGTCGTGCTCGAGATCGCCCGGTCGCTTGGCATCACGGTAAAGGAACAGAACCTCGGGTACTTCGATCTCTATACGGCTGACGAACTGATCTGTTCCGGGACTGCTGCCGAAGTGGCGCCGATCACCTGGGTCGATGGCAGGGTCATCGGGACTGGTAGACCTGGTCCTGTTACCCGCCAGCTGATAGCAGCGTTCAAGACCGTGACCGAGAAAGAGGGCTATCCCATCGCCAAAAAATAATTTTTTACCCGGTTATCTCTGGTATAATTCTCTCTATGTGACTGACGGTCGGATGCACACAATAAGACGGAAGACGCACTTCCCTGTTACCGTCTCCAATACCTATTTATGACGTGGCGTAAAATTAGTTAAAGCACGCGCTGCTATAGTGTAGTCCGGCCAATCATGCGGGCCTTTCACGCCCGCGACTGGGGTTCGAATCCCCATAGCAGCACTCTGACACCAGGTTGCTTTCTAATCACGAATATGAGTTCAAATTGCTCGTATTTTCTTTGTTGACTTTCATAAAAATGTACTCTTCCGAGCACTCGCGCTGATGAACCTGACAGTAACAATATGTGTTCATGGCGGGTTTGCCACAGGATCCCATGGATACGACATATCCATAGCAGGCAAGCACGTCACGGGAGAGCACGGCGGAACTGTGCGAAGCGGTTGGACGATCCACGTGTGATTGTGTGCAGCAGATGTGAAGATTTTATGAGGAGGTAACGCTCAACAGGGTTCCGCCTCTCGCTGATTGGGCTTCCCCAACCGGATAATGCTGGATGATACGATGACGATGCTGTTGTACAATTCGAAAATATCAACCCAATAGGAGAAATCACAATTTTTTTGGTGTCTGACAAATTTCCAAAGAGATTTTGGATACCAATTAACGACCGGCTTCCTCCTCCAGCAGGTATTCTTCACCATGAACCTGGTATTCAGGATGATCGAAAAATAAATTATCACCCTATGGGCAGGTGTCGTATTGGATGTCCACCGGTCAGCCAATCATCATTAATAGACCCCGTGTGCATGATCAGATTACCCTAGGGAATAGAATTTTTTTCAGTTGTTTATTTCAGGATAGTATTTTACCAACTGGTTTTAAGAAAATTTTAAATACTGATAGAAAGAAACATCCTTCCTAGTGCAGATCCGGCATTACCTGAATTCCCGTTCTTTTGCACAAGCATTGATGACCGCTTCATTTCATTCGTATGTTGGATGGTGTTGGAATGGCACAAGCGAACAAACTACACAAAATTACAGAAGTGACAAAAGAGCAGATCGGTGGAGTTCACTCCCTTATAAAAAAGAAGGATATACAGATTGTAGACCTGAAATTCAACGACCTGCCGGGCCTCTGGCAGCATTTCTCAATCCCTGCCTCGGAGCTGAACGGTTCTACCGATCCCAAGTCAGGAATCTGGGCAGAAGGCATAGGTTTTGACGGATCTTCCATCCGGGGATTCCAGAAGATCCAAGAGTCTGATATGCTCCTGTACCTGGACACCTCCACTGCGGTTGTCGATCCTGTCTGCGAAATACCCACGCTCTCCATCATCTGTGATGTCTTTGATCCCCTCAGCAAACAGGCTTATACCCGCGATCCACGGTTTATCGCTCACAAGGCGGAAGAATATCTCATATCTACCGGCATAGCTGATACGAGTTTCTGGGGGCCGGAGTACGAGTTTTTCCTGTTCGATGATGTCAGGTATTCGCAGAGTGTCAACCAGGGATTTTATGCCATTGACTCTATCGAGGGTAGCTGGAATTCCGGTCGTGACGAGCAACCTAACCTCGGTTACAAACCGCGTTATAAGGAGGGTTATTTTCCCGTACCTCCCCATGATTCGCTCCAGGACGTGCGGAGCCAGATAATTTTAAAGATGATCGAAACCGGCATCCCTGTCGAGGTGCATCATCACGAAGTGGCAACCGCCGGGCAGAACGAGATTGACATGCGGTATGGTCCTCTCGTCAAGATGGCAGACCACTGCATGACCTACAAATATATCGTGAAGAACATGGCACGGAACTTTGGCATGGTCGCGACCTTCATGCCCAAACCGCTCTTCGGTGACAATGGATCCGGTATGCACACCCACCAGTCGCTCTGGAAAGATGGCACGAACCTCTTCTTTGATGCGAAGGGATATGGAATGATCAGCCAGACCGCGAAATACTACATCGGCGGTCTTCTGAAGCATGCCAATGCACTTATGGCATTCTGTGCTCCCTCCACCAACTCCTATAAGCGGCTCGTACCAGGATACGAGGCACCAGTCAATCTCGTGTATTCACTCCGGAACCGGTCTGCTGCCATCAGGATCCCGATGTACTCGGAGAATCCCAAATCGAAACGGATCGAGTTCCGCCCACCCGACCCAATGTGCAACCCGTACCTCTCCTTCTCAGCGCTCCTTATGGCAGGTATCGATGGTATAAAGAAGAAGATCGACCCCGGTCAGCCGTTCGAGGGCAACACGTACGAGCTCGACGGGAAAGCAGCCAAGAAGATCCCGACTGTCCCCGGATCGCTCGAACAGGCAGTTGACGCGCTCGAAGCAGATCACACGTTCCTGTTGGAGGGAAGTGTCTTTACTCAGGATGTGATTGATGTCTGGATTGAGTATAAACGCTCTGAAATTGACGGGGTCAGGCTCAGGCCCCACCCGTGGGAATTCCATCTATACTTCGATATGTAAAACCCCCAAACATTTTTTCCCGATCGGTTTTTCCTGCACTTCACCGATCTCTTTTGTGTGGTTGGCGGTCTCATCCCTGTCATTATCTGATTCGCCGCGTTACTTCCCTGTCACCTGTTGTCAGTGCAATGTCTTTTGAGAACTTACCGTTCAGGTCATGAGAATGAGCGCCAGTTTTGTCTTCATCAATACGGTTCGGTCTTCCCTTTTCGACATGTCCCGAGAAAGAACTGGTCGATGAACGGGTGCTGCCCTTTCTGGAGGATCGCATCCGCATCGCCGCAGAGCACGACCCTGCCCCGCTCAATGAGGCAGATCTGATCGCTGAATGCGAGTGCATCCTGAAGATCGTGCGTCACTATGATCGCCGGGACCCGCCCGGCTTTTAAAAGTGTCGAGAACTCCCTGCGCATCGCTTCCCGGGTCTGGATATCAAGGGCGCTTAACGGTTCGTCAAGCAGGAGGATGCCGGGTTCGGACGCGAGCGCACGGGCGAGGGCTACCCGTTGCCGCTGACCGCCCGATAGCTGCCCCACACGCTCGCCAAGCAGCCCGCCAATCCCCAATCGTGCAGCACACTCCTCTACCCGTGTCACGACAACATCGCGGGATGTGTTCCGGAACCGCAACCCGGACGCGATGTTTTCAAAGACGGTCATGAACGGGAAGAGCGCGTAGTTCTGGAAGACATAACCGGTCTTCCGTTCTTCTGCCGGTATGCATGTCCCCGCAACTGTATCGATAAAGACCCGGTCCCCCACCTGTATCCGCCCGGCATCCGGCATAAGAAGCCCTGCCACGAGGTTGAGGATCGTAGTCTTGCCTGCGCCGTTTTCGCCAAGGAGGACTAGTGTCCCGGCATCCGGCACCCGGATCTTCACGTCAAGCGTGAAGTCCCGGAGGGTTTTTGTTACTGCAATGTCAATCATGTGTCCACCCCT
>JAQTSH010000181.1 GCA_028711405.1 Methanoregula sp. | reverse complement strand
GGGGTGCGTTCACTGCTCCACGCTTCTTACGTGTGTGGTAGGTGGGGTGTTATGCAGGCAAGGTTGCACGTATTGATCGAAACCTTCTGTTGCGTGACAGCTACCAGTGTATTACCCGTGCCCGCATGAACCTGAAATCCTGGCAGACCGGGAAGGTTGGCATCGGGTGGGGGAGGTCTCTCGCATTCCATCAGTCCCGGCAGGGGCAGTGGGTGTTCGTTCTGCCATACATGGTGGTGCTCCGGGTTGCACGCCACCTTGCCGCACGTGAGGATGATCTCTCCTGATCAGCGGAATTCCATCCATTCCCGTTCCGCCCTGTGTCAGGTACGGTTTGGCTGCGACAGAAAACAACACAGAATGGCGAATATTCCCCCGGGAACATGCGCGGGGTCGCGTTCAACATACCGGTGGGATGAACCGTTATGGTGGTTTTGGGCATTCGACCCGTCATACGGATCGTTCGTTTATGCCTGCCGGATATCGGGATATCGGAATTCTGGGGCAACAAAACCCCGGATCGTCGCCAGACCTCGTTTAGCGATTTTAGAACAGTTTAAATATTTATAAATCGTCATTTTTTTTATGTCACGTACATTTGCCCGCAGCCTCTCACGAAAGAAGATCATGAGCAATGACGGCAAGCTAATTGGGACGCTCAAGAACATCAAGGTCGATTTTGATTCGGGACAGGTTCTTGAGCTGATCATTCACCCAGATCAGACCTTTGTCACCGACGGGTACCGGATGGAAGATGACAAACTGCTTATCGTTCCGTTTGAAGCAGTGAAGGATATCAAGGACTATATCGTGGTCGATCGCTATCTCGCGCGAAAATAGGGCTTGAATTTTCTGATCGCTTCAACAAATCCCTTCCCATACGCTTTTTCTGCGACGTAGTCCGCAACTGCCTTTGTTTCAGGATGGGCATTTGCGACGGTTACACCGATGCCGGCAGTCTCGAGCATCTGGATATCGTTTGTAGAATCCCCAATCGCAAGGAAGTCCGATGGCGCGAGATGCATCTCACGAGCCAATGCTACAAGTGCCGTTCCTTTGTTGATACCCGGTACTTGCAGGTGTATCGCGTACCCGGTATCGATCACGAGCACCGGATGATCTGCGATGATCTCTTTTACTTCATCGGTCGGCACCGTGCGGGCGAACGCCAGGTCACTGAACCGGTAGGTGGGGCTGTAGAGTTGTAATTCCACACCTTTCGCCTGGTAATGTGCCTGCACAGCGGCAAGCGCTCTCCGGCAGATTGCCTGGTCGCCAAAAATATAAGGGGTGCCGGTATATCCGATCCGGAACACCCCGCCATTCTCTGCGATAAGGGTACCGCTGGTGCCAATCATCCGGCAGATACCATCCATGATGCAGGTGGCGTTCCCGCTCGCGAGAACGACCTCGATACCCGAATCTACGAGAGATCTGATCTCCTCGATGGCACTAGTATCGATCCTGCGGGTGGGATCGGTCAGCGTCCCGTCAATATCCGTGAGGAGCGCCTTTAACACGGTTTGAGTCCCGCCTCTTCCACCATGAACGGGGCTTCACCTTCGGGCAGGTTGGGGCTGTCCACCAGCCGGGCGATACGCTTGCCGCCCTTGCTCTTCCGTAAGTAGAGCCGGAAGGTGGCAGTGTGCCCGACAATGTTGCCCCCGATCGGTTTGGTCGGGTCCCCGAAGAAGACCGCCGGGTTCGACATCACCTGGTTTGTCACGAGCCCTACACCGTTGTGCTCATCGATGAGCTTGAAGAGTTCGTGCATGTGCCGGTTCAGCTTCTGCTGCCGGGAGGCAAGGGTCCCGCGACCCGCGTACTCTGCCCGGAAATGGGCGGTGAGCGAATCGATGATGAAGAGCTTCACCGGCTTATCCGTTGTCTTTAACTCATTGGCGAGATCCCGCGAGTTGTCGATCAGGAGCATCTGGTGATCGGACGTGTGCGCCCGTGCGATATGGATGTTGTCGAGGAACGTCTGCGCATCCGGCACGTCATCGAGCTCAAGCCCGTTCACCATCTGCTCAATACGCTCCGGGCGGAAGGTATTCTCGGTATCAATGTAGATGGCGCTGCCATCCAGACCGCCCTGGTCGACGGGAAGCTGCACATTGACCGCCATCTGGTGGACGATCTGGCTCTTACCGGACCCGAACTCACCGTACATCTCGGTGATCGCCTGGGTCTCGAGCCCGCCGCCTAAAAGGGCATCCAGTTCAGGCACCCGGAACGAGAGTTTCCTGATATCCTTTCGTGCCTCGAAGATATCTTTTCCTGTCTTAAAGCCGCCGATATCTGCGGATTCCCGTGCCGCTTTTATGATCTTCTTCGCGGTGGACTCGGAGATCTCCGATATCTCAGACAGCTCAGCCGGCGATGCGGTTGCGATGCTCTCCACTGAGAGGTAACCGCCTTCGCGGAGTTTATCAGCAGTACTCGGACCAACGCCCGGCAGATCTTCAATCTCTAATGCTTTCTCAGCCATTTCTTGCACATCTCCTATGGCATAACAACATTTCAAATCCGTGCTTATAATGTGTGCCCGAGCGCGGTGTGAAAGTGATTATTCTGGTTTCAGCTGCTCCCGGAACCGGGCGATCTCTGACGTTAATTCATCAGCTGTACGCTCCACCGGATCAGCCTGCGCAACCTGGATCCGGTTTCCAGAACGCAGTCCGCTGATCCGGTACCGGGTGCCGTGCGGGAAGGTGCCCTCCACCAGGTACCGGTCAGTGCCGTCATCGATGAACGTACACCCGTTTCCGGCAATAATCGTCCCGCAAAAGACGCACTCCTGCACCTTCACTTCCGGGACGACAAGGCAGCTCCCCCTGCCCACCCCCAGCTCAATCTCCCCGGACCGGCTGGGTTTCGCGCTCGCGTGGTAGATCGCGATCCGGTCCCCGTCATGGAGGGGGAGGAGGGCTTTCTCCCCCCAGAGCACGACCCGCAACTCTTCGTTTTCGGCACCCAGGCAGAGATTTCTCACCCAGGACAGGGAACCGTCCCGGGACGTGAACGATCTCGGTTCCAGCACGGTCTTTACCTCACCCTCGACCGAATAGATGCCCGTGTCTCCAACGTTAACCAGGGGGGTAAACGGCACGGCAATATGCGCATCCGAGCGTGTAACCGTGCTCTTCTCATCGATACTGTATGCCCGGCACTCATCGCGTGCGTTCGGTTTCGCATTTGTGATGTGAACTGACGCCCCGACCGGCAGATCGGAAAGGAGCTCCGGTGCCCATGCCACGAGCCGGGCGGTACCCTGTGCGTCGCCGATCACCGCTTCCACCAGACCGGCAGTGCTTCCATCCTTCCGGGTGAAGGTGCGGGGCGGGTCGATGCCGAGCAGGACCACATCCAGCGTCACCGGCTCTGTTGAGAGGGACAGGGAAGATCCCCCCGTCATCGCGGGATCGCAGGTGATCTCACACCCGGCTTTTCGCAGGGCAAGCGCGTAGATCTCCTTTCCGCCCCGTCCCGGGTGCCTGCCGATCACCTCCAGCACCTCCCCTTTCTCGATCTCAAGGGTGGCACCGGCTTTCTCGTCCCAGAGAACGGTGCGCACCGTGCCGGTCTCATCACCTAAAAGGAGTGTGGCAACCCAGCCCTTCTCGCCATCATTACGATCAAATTCACGGGGTTCAGACTTGTCCACGACCTTGCCAAAAAACGAGAAAAGACTGGATTTACCTGCCAGGTCACGGATCTTTACGTGCTTCCTACCCAGCGCATCGACCACAAGCAGGGCGGCGTCAGGTTCATCTGTGAGGTCGCCGCACTCTTCCATCTTTGCCTGGACGTGCTGCTCGAACTCTTCCCGGGTGATGAGATCGTCCACGAGCGCGTAATGGAAGAGCACAGTACGCCGCCTCCCGGCTCACGGCTGCCAGGGGGGGCGCAGCATCGTCGCGGTGATATCGGCGATCGTTTCACCGCGCCGCATCAGCGCTGCCTGTGCCCCTTTGACCAGCACCTCCGGGCACCGGGGGCGACAATTGTACTGCGATGCCATCGCATAGCCATATGCCCCTGCATCGAGCACCGCGAGGAGTGCCCCGGCGCCAAACTCCGGGAGTCTCCGGTCCGGTGCAAGGATGTCCCCGGTCTCGCAGATGGGACCGGTGACCGTGTATTCGGTGACTGGTGCTGCGTCCGCCTTGTTCGCGACGATCACTTCATGGTAGGCGTCATACATTGCCGGGCGGATCAGCAGGTTGAACCCTGCATCCACGTTGGCAAACCGTTTGTGGGTCATCTTCGTTGAATTGACCCGGGTGAGGAGCACGGTCGAGTCGGCGACAAGGAACCTGCCAGGTTCAACCCAGAGGGCGGGGGAGATCCCGCAGGCGTCCATCCCCGCTTTAAAGAC
>JAQTSH010000180.1:2115-4381 GCA_028711405.1 Methanoregula sp. | reverse complement strand
GCAACGAATTACTGCTCACCATGAGCAGTTCCCTTGCGGACATTCGCCATCGGCGCGTACATCGGTGGATGCATCAGACGCTCGAAGAGAATCACGACAATCCCGCAATACGATACGAACGAGAACGTAATTGGCATCGAGGAGATGATCGACCTCCCGGACTTACCTCTTGACCGTAAAAGACGAGCACCACCGGATCCTGTCCGCCATCAGTGGTACAGCAATCCAATCCCCCCAATGCCCGACCGGGAAAAACCCGAAACGAGCCACGATCAACACCCGGACGAGGACCGGAGGTGTTGCCTCGCTGAACGAGCTCGTCCGTCTGCCCAATCCGGATATCACAAACGGTTCGGAAACCTTCGCCACGGAACGCAGCCGGATCAGCCATCACCTGAAAAATTTTGAATCCCTGGGACCCGTCACAAAAACAAAACCGGGAAAAATGTCGCCATACTAGTAACCCGGCTGGGGGGATGCTCATCTGACCGAGATCACATGTCCCAGGAGACTTCACCAGCGTATCATGTGAGGAACCAGACGAACAGCAGGCAATACAACACAATCGTCACAATCGGGATAGTCAAAAGCGACCACCGGTAGACCGTTTCCACGCGGGCAGTCTCGTTTGCCTCTGTGAACTTCACGATAAGGATGCCGGACACGAGCACTATAACGAGCGTCAGGTACGTAATGATCATAAAGAGATCCAAAAACGTCGCATAGGCAACCAGCGGGATCGCATCAGTGAGATACCAATGGATAAGGATCGCGCCAAGGAACATCGAGGCGTTCAGCAACAATCGTGATGAGGCTTTGATCAGGAGCGAAAAGAGCGAGACAATGATGATGAGCATGAAGGGCAAAAATGATTTCAGGATCGTCGATGCCACATCCCGGTTGATCGTATACGAGAAGACTGCACGTGAATACGGTATCTCATCGGGAATGTACGACTGGTTCGAAGTAAAAAAACGTGTACCCGCGAACCTCCAGCCAGGGAGATCCACGTCAGGTCCCACACCGGACACAGTCTCGTTGATGAATACAACCATCGCCTGCTCGTTCTTCAGTTTCGGCTCAAGGATGACCGGGAGTGTATGGACGTCAAAGGGATAGCGACGAAGATCAGGATCCACGGTCACGGTAGCGGCAATCCGGTACTCTTTTACATACGGCGTATCAAGAATGGTCTCTTGTGATGTGACGTGCCCGTTCATGATCTCAAAATCGTCAATTGTCACCGGGATATCGGATTGAAGGGTCAGGTAAAAGTCAACCCAGACGGTGCCGGTTTCTACATCAAAATTATTGAAGTCAACGAGATACACGCCAACCTGGGTCACCGCCGGTCCTGCCGGGTCCTGCCGATCGGGACTGTCAGTTATCTCCAGAGCAAGAGTCGGAGCCACAACAAAGGAAAAAAGAAGAACAAAGAGGACACACGGCACGTACCTGCCCATCATTCCGTTCGGTCTGACCCCTGCCCGGTGTTCGGCTTTATTCATCGTACGAGACCCCCCGGAACAAACTGTGACGCGGAGTTGTCCGGTCGTTCACCGGAGAAAAATCCCCCGGATCCCGATGGGTTGCCTCCCGTAATCCATTGCGCAGCATCCCGCCTTTTTCGCGACCCCACACGAACGTTGGGGCAACGCAGACAGGGGGTGGTGGAGCGGCGAACCAGGTTTTTTCGGGTTGAAGACCTTCCCCTACGATCATCCAATTGCGAAAGCAGGATCGCATACCGGTTTGCATACAGGAAATTTACCCCCGGTGATGCGATACCGTTCACCGGCAATTCGTGACCCCCTGCATGGATCTGCCCGGGGCTTACCCTCCGGGATTTTGCCGGCGCCATCGTATGAACCGGGATCGTTACGGGTCAGGGACCGGGGGTCGGAGCCCGGATGCATCCCGGGAGAAAAACTGCTGTAACGGATAGCACATCGGTAATTGTGAAAGGCAATGCTGTCATGTGTCGACCTCGTGTATGATGGGCAACGCTGGGAGCCGGATGTTCCTCTACAGGGATTACGGAACGGGTGTTTAAATATCTGACTAAATGACGGGATGAGATCAATTCTCGGGATGCACATGCCGGGTTACCGCCCATCATGTCACAACTTATCTTCTCCGGTGCGACGATCCCGATCGTCACGTAATCCCGGATGCGGATCGTGAGACGACGCCTACAGGGATTATTCGTTGGGGACAAAAGAAATAACCGGAGGACTATTTTGGACGGTTACTCATTTCAAAAAAA
>JAQTSH010000180.1:0-2015 GCA_028711405.1 Methanoregula sp. | reverse complement strand
ATCATGCTGACGAAAATTATTATACGAAATTTCAAGCGATTCGATGATGTGACGATCGAACTGGGGGACCCGGTCGTATTTATCGGACCGAATAATTCCGGGAAGACGACAGCACTTCAGGCTTTTATTTTATGGTCAACAGGCATTCGAAAGTGGCAGGAAAAACGAACCGTAAAATCCATACCCGGAAAACTGACCGGCGTAACGATTAATCGTCAGGATCTCAATACGATCTCAGTACCCAATGCAAATTTACTGTGGCGTAATCATTATACCCGGGAAAGGCAAAAAACAGATCTTAAAATTACCAGAAATATAAGAATCGAGATTCTCGCAGAGGGAATCACCGGCGGAAAAAAATGGGAATGCGGTCTGGAATTTGATTATGCAAATCCAGATTCGTTTTTTTGTCGCCCTCTCAGTATCGATGACCATCACTGGATGCCAGTCCCGGATGAAGCCGGGAAAATTACTGTCGCATATCTCCCGCCAATGTCGGGTCTGGCAGCCCAGGAGCCTCGTCTGGATACCGGTGCGATCAATGTCCGGATTGGAGAGGGGCGAACCGCGGAGGTGTTAAGAAATCTCTGTTACCGGATGGTAAGTGCACCTGCAAATCCCACCATCTCCCAGGACTCGAACCCGTGGAATAAAATCCAAAAGACCATTGAAGGGTTGTTCGGCGTTCATTTAAACACCCCACTCTTAATTCCCGAACGCAACGAAATCGAGATGAACTATACTGAGACGGGTTCCAACGGAATTTTTGATCTCTCTGCTGCTGGCAGGGGATTACACCAGACGTTACTCCTTCTTGTCTATCTTTATTCCAATCCTGGTTCTGTTCTTCTCCTGGATGAGCCGGATGCCCATCTGGAGATAACCCGACAGAGACAAATGTATCAAATCCTGATTGATACGGCAAGGGAACAGGGATGTCAGATAATCGCTGCAAGCCATTCGGAAGTGATCCTCAATGAGGCGGCAGAGAGAGATACGCTCATAGCGTTTCTTGGCAGCAAACCTCATCGTATTGATAATCGGGGAGCCTTGGTAAAAACGGCATTACGCGACATCGGATTCGAACAATATTATCTTGCTGAGTCAAAAGGCTGGGTCTTATATCTGGAAGGATCAACGGATTTGGCAATTCTTAAAGCATTTGCAGAAACATTGGGACATCCCGCACGGAAAATGCTTGACAATCCCTTTGTCAACTATCGATTCAACCAGCCGTCCAAAGTCCGGGAGAATTTTTACCGATTGAAAGATGCGAAAATGGATCTTGTCGGGATTGCACTCTTTGACCGGATTGATTCGTTACCACAGGAAGATCAACCGGAATCACGACAGGAAGATCCGCAGGTATCTCAACAGGAAGATCCGCAAGTATCTCAACAGGAAGATCAGCAGGAATCTCGACCGGAAGATCAACAGGTATCTCGACAGGATGATCAGCAGGAATCTCAACAGGAATCACGACAGGAAGATCCGCAGGAATCTCGACTGAACAATCAACAGGTATCTCGATTGAACGATCAACAGGTATCTCGACAGGCAATTCAGCAAGTATCTCGACCGGGAAATCAACAGAACACTCGGCAGGAAGATCAACAAAACGGATTGACCATGTTCATGTGGAAGAGACGGGAGATTGAAAATTATCTCTGTTACCCGGAAGTGTTACTTCGGTACGCTTTGGGGGAGGGGAATCCTGATCTGTTCCGCTTCCGGAATCAGGATGTGATGAGCGAATGTATCAGTGATCTCGTTGACCCTGTGGCGCTTAAAGACCCGTCGGATCATTGGTGGGCTGATGTGAAAGCGAGTGATGATTTCCTTGACCGGTTATTTGAAATGTACTTTAAAAGACTGGATCTGCCAAATGTGATGCAGAAAAATAACTATCACCAGTTAGCCCGGTTGGTTCCCAAGTATATGATCGATGAGGAGATCATTGAAAAACTGGATAAAATTGTCTCCGTAGCACAGATGGCTCACGGGGCATAGAGGGA
>JAQTSH010000179.1 GCA_028711405.1 Methanoregula sp. | reverse complement strand
GTGGAACCGCAGACCTACCGGAGGGGAACCGGCATCTGCACGCATTACTTCACGGAGCCGGAGGTACGGATGCTCTTCTGCGATCTGACATGTGAACAGATTGGGACCCGGCGCTGGACGATGCGGGTGCGCGGGAAAGATCATATCCGGGCAGAGATCGTCGCAGTCTTCCGGAAAGAATCGCGTGACAACGGTTGAATGAGAACACCTGCACGATCAATTGGTAATTTTAGATCAGACTGGATCATTCTCTGTTCTCGTGTTACTGTTCAGACTCCTCTCTTTTTAACGTTCTTCACGATACTCACAGAAATACACCGGGCACAAGTCAACAACAGTGTAATGTCCTCATCTGCCAAACCTCATCCAGCAGAAGGTGAGTTGTTTCAATGTTTGAAGTACGGATAGGCAGACTCACACAGTAACCACAAACCCCCGTATCACATGTCCCGGACGGTCACGCGTTTCCCGCAGTAAACTTCACAGAATGGCGGGGGTATGCCCACACGCCCGGAGGGGGGAGGGGGTGATCGAGCCGGAGCCGGTTCGGTGATCAACCCCCCTCCCACTTTTTTTAAGGCAGGGAGGGGGTCCCCCTCCCACCCAAAAAAAGTCTGCCACCCGCCCTCCCCCGCCCCTCGCGTGGAGAAGCCATACCCCCCACCAGGGTACCCGAAGGGGTACCTACCCCCTCTTTCCGCCGCAATGCTTCACGTCGGAGAGTCACATAGTTATACCGCCCGGATCAGGCAAACTACCCCACCCCCTCCGGGTCTGAGCCTGGGGTGGGGTCCCCCTCCCACCTTTTTTTGGCAGGGATCCCCCTACGGGAGTCGCCCGTGTGGGAAAAATCATCAGGATTTTAACCAGGTTTTACGACGGAGAGCCATTTTGTTCTGTCCATCCGGAACGGCTCCGGGGGTGGGGGTACTCCCTTTGCTGCACAGGACCATGCCCATACCCCCCACTGCAACCCCCGCAGCAAACACGACTGCTGCCGCCACGACCGCAACGGCTCTTATCGGTGGCGACATGGGTGCATATCTCATCAACGCCAATGTCGATGGCGCGAATGTCACGTTCGACAAGGATTTCAAGGGCGCCATCCCCGGCGGTAAACGGTAAGTCGAAGTCTATACAACCGGCACCCCGTACCAGGTAGTGACCATTGAGAAGACCGGTTACACGGCGGCAAAGGTCAACATCACGCAGTACCCCGCGAAGGGTGAGACGGTGGTCATGAATGTGACCTTCATAAAGATTGCCGCGACCACCACGACCGCCTCCACTGTTGTGAACATGACCGCAGCGGATGTCGTTAAGGCGAATGCAACTGCACCGGTTGCCCGGGTCACACCTGTTATCACGACCGTTGTTGCCACCTCCCCGCAACCGACCCCCACAAAAGCAGGCACCCTGCCGGTTGTCGCTTTTGTCGTGATCGGGCTTACAGGGCGCTTCGCGATGAAAGCCCGAAAGTAATCCACCTTCCTCTTTTTTGATTCTCTTTCCCCACTCCCATCGGTACATATTCGGAAATGTTATTAGCCGGAGAACCGTACGTTCAACAAAGGAGAAGATGATGAAGAGAGCCTTTTTGATGATCTGTCTGGTCGTGTGCCTGGTAGCAGCAGTGCCCGGGGTCAGTGCCCTGGGTGGCGAAGAGGGCTGGATCCAGATCCGGTGTAATGTCGATGGTGCGGCGGTCAGCTTTGACGGTCAGTATAAGGGTACGATCAGCGCGAACGAACTGACCGTCCCGGTTTATACCACGGGCACGCCATACAACGAATACACGGTGGAAAAATCCGGCTATTACTCGGCAAGTGGCTCGATCACGATGCCTGCTGCCGGGCAGACCCGGACATACACGGCAACATTAAGCCCGATTCCGACACAACCGCCCACCCCGGTCTACGGGTCCATACGGGTGGAGTCGTCTCCCTCTGGTGCAGCCATTTACTGGAACGGCAACTACCGGGGGGTTGCCCCCCTGACAATCAGCGAAGTGGTACCGGGCAGTTACAGTATTGAGGCAGACCTTTCGGGATACCGCTCCTACAGCACCACAACGACGGTCTATGCAGGATCGCGATCCGACGTGTACTGTCCCCTCACCCAGCTCGTATCCACGGGAGCGCTCTATGTCGTATCGGACCCGTCAAATGCGATGGTGTATCTCGATGGCACCTACCGGGGCAGAACCCCCCTCACCTTGAACAATCTCGCAACTGGTGAACACAATATCGAACTGGACCTTTCCGGCTATTATGACTGGAAGTCCACGGTCTCGGTGCCAACCGGTGGAACCCGGACCGTCTCCGCGACCTTGTCCCCGATTCCGGTGAGCACAACCGGCTGGATCTATGTCTCATCCAGTCCCGGTGGCGCCACTGTCTTTTTGGATGGTTCAAACATGGGTCAGACCCCCGGTTCAGGCTCACTCAACCTGAACGGGATTTCTGTCGGAGATCATACCTTAAAACTCCAGATGAGCGGGTACCAGGAGTATACCACCGGGGTAAACGTCCGCCAGAGCACCGTGTCACAGGTGAACGCGATCCTTGTCCCGGCAGGTTCAACACCGGCTTCCGGTGGGCTCTCGGTTTCATCCACGCCGTCGGGTGCGAACGTCTATGTCGACAACGCGTATCGCGGTATCACGCCCCTCGCCATGGCAGACATCTCATCCGGTAGTCACACGCTGCTCATCCAGCTCACGGGATACCAGGACTATGTGTCCACCGTCCAGGTGAACAAGGGTGCAACCAATACGGTCGCAGCGGCATTGAACCCGGTTGCGACCCCGACCCAGAAGTCCGGGGTGCTCCCGTTTGTTGCCGGTGCGGCATTAGTCATTGTCGGAATGCTGGTCATCCGCCGGCAGGATTGAATCCTCTTTTTTTCGGAGCAACGCGCCTGATGGAGTCGTCCGGGTTTCCCTCAAGGGATTTCTTGCATCCGGGCAGGTACATGAGCACCCACTGGGGGGTGGGGTGGAAGTAATGGAAAAGAGGGATCACCGATGGTGATTCAATGTTAATCCGACCCCTCACATCACCGTATGGGACAATGAGAACCGGGAGGAACTGAGAAACGAGGGTTCCCGATTCTGGACAGGTACCTGTGGGGATTGGAAATATCCCGGGACAAGAAGAACACCATCAGCTTCCCACCCTTTTTGAGTCCCAACGGTTTTTTGCTTGTGTGATCCCCTTACCTGCATACATCCAATGATAAAACCCGGGTTCTTCTAACCCGATGCCGAGGAATGCGATCCGGGGGAACTGATCTCAATCCCGACAGGAAGAAGACGGTGTAACGGTCAATACAGTTACTCGCCGTAGCCGTGGATTGTACCGGAGACTATCGCACAAATCTCCGGCTGAACGCCATCCCGCATACGGCAAGCGCGATCATCGTCACAGGCAAGCCAAAGCCCGGCACGGATTTTGTCGGCGATGGAGGAATATAGGAGAGCACCGCATTCAGAGTGACAGTCTCCCCGGCGGTCACATTCACGGTCTTCGTGAACGGGAGAAAACCGTCCAGCTCAAGGGAGACCGTATGGGTGCCCGGAGTGATACCAGGAAATGCAGCGGGCGTATCACCGGTATACTCGCCATCGACAGAGACACGGGCATGGGACGGGGAGGACATGATCGAGATCGTCCCTGTCGGTGGTTGATCAGAAGCAGCCTGTTTTTGTGGATCGATGACCGTGTGTTTGAGCGCGGGCAACCCGGAAAAATCAGAAAATTCACGAGTATAACCATCCGGGAAGGTCACAACCATCTTCTTGGGTGAGAAATCTGCCGATATGATGCCATTCAACGCTGAATTTTTCACGGCAATCTCGGCTTTCCGAAAGTCCAGCTGTGTCGTTCGGTATTCGGTTCCCGTCGGCACATTCACTTTCTCCGCGAAATTTTTCACAAGAAGCGTGGCGCTGCTCCGGTCGAACGATAGCACCTGCGGCGGATCGGCACTTGTCGTCAATCCTTTCGTGAGTTCAGCTTCCAGCATCGATTGAGGGAGGGCGTTCTCGATGAAGCCCTCAAGCGTGAACCGGAAGTCTGCAACGGCATTCCCGTTCGTATCGATGGTGATCGCGAGAGTATCCGCAGTGAATGCCTGTGCCGGGACGACCAGAAGACCAGCTATGCATACGACGCAGGCAAGAGAGAGTATCCACATTGTTCCCTGACTCATTCCATCATCACTCCCCTTAACCAGACGGGATTTGATCCAGTACCATACAGGGGATTCCCCATCCGGCATATCCCGTCATCTTCCAATACCCCCGCATGGGCGAACTATCGGCACCGGACACGATGATCAGGGGCACGCCCCCCATAGTCGCTGGCTGCGTTCACACACGGACCC
>JAQTSH010000178.1 GCA_028711405.1 Methanoregula sp. | reverse complement strand
GCGGCACTTGTTCTTGCGATCCTTTCCCGGGAATGGCGATAGCGGAACGGTCATGACCTTTACCCTTGACAGTGTTGTTCCATGGGGGCGCTCGTTTCATGAATATCTTCAGTTTTTCGATCTCAGTACTGATGACCTGCATAAACGTATTCTCGGATGCGCTGACGGTCCTGCCGGTTTTAATTGTGAACTGACTGCACGCGGAGGTTCGGTTGTCTCCTGTGACCCGCTTTACCAATATTCCGGAGAAGAAATTCAGTCCCGTATAGATGCCTGTTGTCCCACGATATTCGAACAGGTGACGAGGAACCGTGATCTTTTTGTCTGGAAGACTATTCGCTCCCTAAAAGACCTGCGCGAATGGCGGTTTTCTGCAATGAAGGTTTTTCTGGCAGACTATGGACAGGGCAGGCGGGAAGGGCGTTACTGTGCTGCCGCTCTCCCGGACCTGCCGTTTGCCGGAGACAGTTTCGATCTTGCGATCTGCTCCCATTTTCTCTTCTATTATTCCGATACGTTATCCCGGGATTTTCACGAGGCTGCAATACGGGAGATGCTGCGAATCGCCCCGGAAGTCCGCATTTTCCCGTTAGTGGATCTCAACGGGCGGGTGAGCACCTACCGGGACCCACTTGTCACGTCCCTGCAAAAAAACGGGTATGAAGTGACTATCCGTGATGTCAGGTACGAGTTCATTAAAGGTGGCAACCAGATGATGAGTGTCGCAAGGAAAAACTGACATGTCCTTCCGGTTGAAACCTGCTGTTTAGAGATTTCAGATATCCGTCTGTGGACAAGTCAACATTCTGGAATTCCGGAATATCAATCCGGCATTGCATTTATTTCAAATATTTTCACATCGCCCCGGTTTCAGGTATATCGGGTTCACCTTGGACACCCATACCATCAGCTGTCCACCACCACCCGGAGAGATGGAGCCAGGAGTAAGAGAGAACCATCCCCCACCAGTTCTACAACCAGCACCCCGAAAAAATCACCGGCACATCCCCTGAACCCTCCAAAACAACAACCACAATCTCCCACATCAATCCCGGGAGTCCGCACCGCGACGATACTGGCAATGAGGCGCTCGGGCGTGCTGGCTTCGAAGAGGGAAAGGGTCGGCAGGGAGTCAGAAAGAACGAACCGATACTGGTTTTACAAAAGACTATTGAAGAGAAGAATCCAAATTACATCACAATATGACTTCCAGAGCAGCTGGGCAATCCGGATCCCGGACGAGAAAAGGCTTTGCGTACGATCCACAACGGATCACAGCAGTCGGGGAAAAACCTGGCGAGGTTCATGAGACTGCCGGAGGTCTTGTCAAGAATGAGAGAATTGAATTATTACTCACCGATATTGTCAGCCGGCTTGATCGCATCGAAGAGAAGATCGATGAAAATGTCTATCCGCCGGAGTCAGCGATTAAACCTGAATTTATCAGGAAGGTAAAAAAAGCCCACGCCGATATCAAAAATGGGAAAGGAAAAACGTATAATTCCCTTGATGATTTTTTTAAGGAAATTGAAGCATGAGCTACCGGGTCGTTATTCATCCTGATCTCAGCTCCACTTGCAGGAAGATCCGGGCGAAAAGCCCTGCACGCTACGAGCAACTCAAGAAAAAAATCCGGTTCCTTGTTGAAAACCCGGAATCGGGTAAGCCACTTCATCCCCCGCTCAAGGGTCAGTGGCGGGTTCATATTGGACATTTTATCCTGTTTTACGAGATTGATTCAAAGGAAAACGCGATTGTTTTCTTAAAATTTGTCCATCATGATGAGGCGTATAATTAATGTATCGTCGTGATTTGTTTTCACGCCACCAACTCCCTTCTCACCTCACCCCCACATTTCCCACAACGCAACACCCCGAAAAAACCCCCCGGCATATACGCCGAACCCTCTAACTCAACAAGCACAATCTCCCGCATTATCCTGAAGGTGAATCCCGCAACGATGCCGACAGTGAGGCGCTTCGTCGTGATGGGGTCGAAGAGGGGAACATCTCAACGACACGGATTATACACCTGTGGAATTTGAGGGGTAATCGGTAATTACCGGGGAATGCCTGAAGAATCGTATTCTGCAGCTGATTCTGAGATTCCGGGACTACAGAAAACATAAATAGACATAGAATAATGACACAGTGGTGTGAAAAATGCCGTCTTTTGAATGTTTTGGTAAGAACTGTGGGTTTAAAACCTCTGCTCCCACTGAAGCTGAGCTGATGACCAAAATTGCAGCACACGCAAAAACTGCTCATAAAATGGATCCAATCCCGCCAGATATGATGGTGAAGGTAAAAGCCGCTATTAAAAAGTGAAAAATCCATCAATGGTATTGAAGGATTCTGGTCCTTTGCCAAAGAGAGGTTGATGAAACATCATGGAAATTTTTCAAGGACCAGAAATTCTGTCATCCGTGGAGAGCCAGCACAATCTCCCCCCTCATCCCGATGATCAGTCCCGCAACGCTGCCATCAATGTGGCTGCCCTGGACGAGGATGCAGGGCAAGAAGGACCTCATCAGGAGGGGATCGGGACAGGGGTGTGATATCCGCTGTGAATTTTCAACGGTATGCCGGAAATTATTATCATTCCTGCCCGACAAATACACACCAATGATGGATGCCCCCGGCATGCAGCAGCGGGTTCTGGCGCTTGCTTCCCGGTTCAATGAGCCGGTCATCCCAAAAGAGCGGATACAGCGGTGGCTGGCCCGGTTCTCCGATGAGGAGAAACCACTAGCGCTTGCCCTGCTCGAGAAGATAACATTCCACTCCTACCCGTGTCTCATCCAGGAGACGCGGCAACTCCATGCTATACTCAGGGAGCAGCTTGCGGCCGATGGTTTTGACAACAGCACCTGTGCCACTGTCGATTTCCGCCGGGGGTTCACCTGCAAAAGCGGGGACATCATCTCGTACATCTACCGGAAAGCTAATGCCGTTCCCTCAGTGGATTTCAAGACGTTCGACCACCTGTTGGGTGAGCTGGCAGAGTGTACCGGGCAGCTCTGCGACCGGGCGCTCGTCATCCTTGACGATTATACCGGCACCGGATCGCAGTTCATCTTCCAGTTCCTTACCCGGAACAGGGATGCTATCCGGGTACTAAAGGGTTACCGGAAGATCTTCCTTGCCTCGATTGTCATCCATGACAATGCCTTTCGTAAACTGGAACTGTTCCCCCGAGGCGAATGCGACAGGTGCTGACTATCGAAGAGGGTCAGTTCCTGGACTATAACTGGGACTGGGAGGAAAAGGACCTGTGTACCGCGCTCGGTACTGTAGACTGGAGCAGGATCCAGTTCGTCTGCGTTGAACGGGAACCCCCCCTCTCCCGACTGAACCGTTCCGTCACTGCACAGGAGCGGGAGCTATTCGCGGGATTCCTCCGCAAGTACGGGGGAGACAGCACGCTTACCACTTCCTATCTTGACGGCCATCATGCATTCTTCTACGGCGCCCCCAATTCCCTCCCGGAGATCCTGTTCCCCCACTTCTCCCGGGTCGAGGACTTCACTATCTATCCGATGGAATATTTCCTCGGAGATTTCCCGTCCGTTTCCCGCCGGGATATGGATGATGATGCACAATGACCTCTTCATCCTTACCCGCTGGCCTGTCAACGAATCGTTATTTTCTTGATATTGACGAGAACCAGGCACGGGGTCCTTCTGCCCGGGTGCGGCTCTCGAAGACCGCCGGTCTGATGTAATTGATATACCACCCGTCCCGGAAGCTATCCCGTATCTCTGTCTGTGTTATCCTCCTCGGGCCGTATCCGGCAGGCTCCAGTTCGGAGAAGCAGAGCATGAAGTATTTCCCGGCCGGGAAAAGGACGGCTGCAAGGTTATCCACGAAGACCGGGCGGTCTTCATCTGATAGGGTATGGAAGAACCCTGAATCGGTGACGGTATCAAACTTCCTGTTGAGTCTGGAGAGGTCGAGTGCGTTTTGGATAAGAAAATGCACATGAAGTCCTCTTATGGCAGCCTTCTCCTTTGCTTTCTGAATCGCCAAGGGGGCAGAGTCGATCCCCCACATATCATACCCCTCACCTGCAAAGAAGAGAGCATGCTCCCCCGTCCCGCAACCTATGTCAAGGACAGATCCTGTTATCTCTCCACTCCGGACGAGCTGAACGAACTCCTTCTGGGGTCGACCGATGTCCCAGGGAGGTGTGCCCGTGTATGCCGAGTCAAAGAAATCCATACCACACCATTGCTTCTGATATGCTTATCATTATTTCTTCAGGGACATAACCCCGAACCCTCCCACACAACAACCACAATCTCCTTCATCAATCCCGATGATCAGCCCCGCGAAAATACCGGCAGTGAGGCGATCGGCCGTGCAGGATTTGGAGAGGTGACGGTCTGGCAGGG
>JAQTSH010000177.1 GCA_028711405.1 Methanoregula sp. | reverse complement strand
ATGTTTCACAAAAATGGGTGATGTATCACTCGGAGTCACTTCACAAAACAAAGGAAAAAACCTTGGAAACGGATTGTTCCGCTGAAAATCGGGAAATAATCCGTGCAATACGTAAATTGAAAAATTGGTCGTGTCCAAAGATTGGCTAAAAGTATAAGAATCCAAGAGGATCCAACCCTACTCAAGCAATCACACAAAAGGAGGGCTGAAACACTCATGGAACTACACATTACTGTGTGTATTACAATGAATATACCGGATAATAAAAAGATTCCCATTGCGCAGTTGACACATGGTGTTCATAATCTTAAAATCGAAAAGAACATAGTTCAAACAGCGGTCCAAGGAATTAATGAGTATAGCGTTGAGAACCTTTGCCATCCAAAATCCCAACCAGGAAATGGTCAGGAACAATTTCAGCGAGCAGGAACCACAAAGCGTGACATAGTAACCATCGTCGGTGAAATCAATCTTAGACCATCCAAAGTTAAGGATACCCTTAATAATAAGACGAGTATCCCGTTGTATGATTACATCGCCTTCGATGGAAAACGGAAGTATCAACCCGACATCTCAATGGCCACTGTAGATCTAGCGGAAAAGCTCAGTTATCGAGATGTTGTGAAAGCAACCGAACTCTTTATTGATATTTCACCTACACCAACAACCGTCAATCAACGCGTAGTTGAATATGGCGAGATGATACCGATAAACTCAGAAAAAGCGAACATGTCAATCGGTGTTTGTGACGGAACAAAGTGTCATACCCAGGAACCCGGGTATAAAGAAAATAATATTCATGTCGCGATAGGTATCGATAACGAAAAGAAACCGCTCCTTGGTATTACCGTCAACAAACCCTGGAATGAAATTGCAAAAAAGGTTGAGTCTGACGAAGCGTTTACAGAATATGCTGCCATCGTAAGTGATGGTGAACAAGAGATCCGAACTGCATTTTCGGACGGGAAACGACACTTCCAGATGGATTTGATCCATGCATTCCGGGTCCTTGGTTTTAAACTGTGGGAAGATAAGCGGTTAGATTTCGAAGAGAGAAAACAACTCGTGAACGAATTGAAAAAGGTGGTTCTCTCACTGAAAAATGTGGTCGTCTATCACAAAGATGATCCTGAACGGATCAAGGTAAAAATCTCTTCGACTATCGATGAGTTTAAGAGAATTGCAAAGGAACTTACCGAAAAATACTGCTATAAAGCAGCCAAGTTCATCCGGGACTATTCAAATTCAATGGTTACCTTTGCAAAACTGGCAGTTGAGGGTATTGAGATTCCCTGGACGTCAAATGTTATTGAGCGACTTATGGGAGAGATATCGAAGAGAATCAAACACAAGTGGATGCGATGGACCACCCGAGGTCTTGAGGCAATCCTACGATTGATTCTTGTTCGCTATACCAATGAATCTGAATATATCTCATTCCGAAATGAGATAATGGGCAGATCGATACCGAATGAAATTTCGTGTGCAGTATCTATCAATAACGTGGTTGTAAGCACTGCGACGGGTTAACATTTGACGATATACGTTAGGTCAGAGCAGCAACTGTCTGAGTACCTTTGGATTTGTCTAGCTGTGCCCTGAACCTGCCCCGCACTTTCGTCGCTACGGGGGGCACTGCGACCCCCCTTCGCTCCTCACCCTTTGGGTCGTGCTCCTCCTCACCTCTTTGAGGTGAGGCAGTAATGACGAGGTATCCGCCTTCGGCGGCAGGAGGTTAGATGAGCATCGGAGATTTTCGGTCTCTTTAGTGTTTCCAGAAGTGAGTTTTTTGACGTTACATCTGAAAAATCGTCATTGAGCCGCCGCGGGGGCGTCCCTTCGGGGGCGGCGGAACCCTCATCATGTCGATATTTAAAAGTGGTTCTTCTCCCGATTTAGGATAACATCAAATTAGTAAAAAGGCTGATTCAACCCACATTTCGATAAATTCGGTTGAATTGAGGCTTTTTAGTTCGAAAAATTGGACCACTTTTTGGCTAAAAAATTTGGTCATTCTAGATAAACTTTGTGCATCTCAAATCTATTGAATTATCCCCCGCACTTTCGTCGCTACGGGGGGGCACTGCGACCCCCCTTCGCTCCTCACCCTTCGGGACGTGCTCCTCCTCACCTCTTCGAGGTGAGGCAGTAAAGACGAGGTATCCGCCTTCGGCGGCAGAGGTTCATGGGGCTAATGACATATTTCCAGGGTTTTTGAGTTGGGAAAAACTCAATAAAACTCCCTCCAAAAATGGGAGAGAAAAGCCGAAGTTTTTTATATGATTAAAAATCCTAAACTTGGAGAAGAGCCTTTAAAAGTGAATGATTCTTTCTGGAGCGTACTTGTGCAATAGAATCATCCACTTTCTTGCTCTTCAGTTGGAATTTTTGGATTGACAAAATTGATATAATAACAGGTAAATAAGTACTTTTAGTAGGGACTTCTAGCCAATGTTCTTACACGACCAATTTTTTATAGAGGATTTTGGAATCCGATATTGACACCATTATTCCTGTGTCAACCGCTCGCACCGCCGGCTCGCCACCACCACGCTCATTCGCAGCCGCACGCCAGATAGAAGAGGAATGGGGCGGACGACCGGGCTGCTTGAGGAGAAGAGGTAGGAGCCCGGATGTTTCATTAACTATATTTCATGCCCGGTCGAATCTGACCAGTAACACAAGAAATTCGCAATGAAAGAAGGAAAGAAGGGTGGAGTGTTATTTCACTGATAAGGAACTTGAGCGGTTCAATGCGGAGGTCCGCATGTTTGAAGAGTGGATCGGTGAGAATGGGAAGATCCTTGACCTGGCATAATCCCGGCACTGTTGGGAACATTCTCTCGACAGTGTCAAGATAATTATCTACACAGTGTGTAGATAATTATCCACTCAGTGTATGGACAATTCTGGTACCGCTCTAAACGATGACGGGATAGAGGGATGCCAACAGAGATGATCTGATGAAGAAAACCGGAAAGAAACTGACGAAAAAGACGGGCGATGAGGTCTCTCCTGCAACAAAGGATATCGAACCGTCCTCTGTCTCACCCGTATTGCTGGGGGATCTCCAGTCACTTATTGAATCTACCCGGGTCCGGGTCGCTGTCGGTATAAATACAGAAATAGTGCTGCTCTACTGGGATATTGGTGATCGCATCCGTAAGGAGATTCTTGGGAATGAACGTGCGGTGTATGGTAAACAGGTAGTCAATGGGTTATCAGATCAGCTGACCCTGCAGTACGGTCGTGGATTTACGAGAGCAAATCTGTTTCATATGATCCATTTTGTTGAAGCATTCCCTGACCGGAAGAAAGTCTACACACTGTGTAGACAATTGAGCTGGTCGCATTTCAGGAGTCTCCTCTCTATCGAAGACTCGCTTGCACGTGAGTTTTACACCGAAATGTGCCGGCTCGAACGATGGAGTGTCCGGACCCTGCTGGCAAAGATCCAAGGGATGTTGTTCGAACGTACTGCCCTCTCGAAGAAACCGGAAGAGCTTGCACGAAAGGAACTTGCAGCGCTCCGTGATGAAGACCGGATGACGCCGGATCTTGTCTTCAAGAGCCCATACTTCTTAGAATTTCTCGGGTTGTCCGATACGTTCTCAGAAAAAGACCTGGAGAATTCCATCCTTCGGGATCTGGAGCGTTTCATCCTCGAACTTGGTACTGATTTCTCGTTTGTCGCACGGCAAAAGAGGATCACCGTCGATGCCGAGGATTATTATATCGATCTGCTCTTCTATCACCGGAAACTTCGCAGGCTTGTAGTGATTGACCTCAAGCTGGGGAAGTTTAAGGCCGCAGACAAGGGTCAGGTTGAACTCTACCTGCGCTGGCTGGACAAGTACGATCGTCAGCCGGGCGAAGAAGCACCTATCGGTCTTGTCCTCTGTGCGGGTTCTTCTGTGGGGCACGTTGAACTCCTCGAACTCGAAGCAAGCAGCATCCGCGTCGCCGAGTATCTCACCGAACTCCCACCCCGCGAAGTGCTGGAGAAGAAACTCAAAGCAGCGGTGGCGATGCACAAAGAGCGTCTCGCTGCATGGGGGACGGGGAAATAATATTCACCTGTTTTGATTTAACCAATGAAGCCCGTCATCCCCGGCACCGATGACGGTATTTTTTTTCCTAGCATCCCCGCAAACGCCTTTCCCAGCACCCCCTGCGTCAACCGCTCGCACCGCCGGCTCGCCACCACCATGCTCATTCGCAGCCGCACGCGAAAAAGTGCGTTGACACAGCGGACGAGGGGATTTTGTGAATTTGCAATGGTTAAGTCCGATTGACTAACAGGTCCGGGCAAAAGGACAAAATTATCGCGATTTCCGGGATCTTTTTTCTTGTACATTTCTCATGAAGGACTTCCCGGAAATAGGGTACTTTTTGTCCTTTTGTCCAA
>JAQTSH010000176.1 GCA_028711405.1 Methanoregula sp. | reverse complement strand
CCCGCCGAAAAAACCAGCACGCTGGTGGCAAACAGGAGAAGACATACAACCCACAATCCCGCCCGGAAAGAATAATCCTGTCTTTGTATCATAAAGAACACATCAGCTGATACCACTGATAGGCTGATCTTTTCTATTAAACCTGATCCTAAAACCACAACACGTTTTTACTGTGCCTACCCAGGTACAGAAAGGAATTGTCTCATCACACGATCCGGACGATAATGCAACGGTTGTTACATTCCCGACAGATATTCGCGATCTACAATCCGGATTTGGTAGACGTGGGAACCAATCACGGTTCCTCCCAAAGGACTATACAGGTCAGAAAAAACCGGAATGAAAACTCGCTGGCAGTTTTTCCTGCCAGGACTCCCCTGCACGTCCCGTGATCATGGAAAACCGGGCGGGGGTAGCCCGATGGCTGCACGATACTGGACACATCCGTGTGCAAAAACGATGAACGCGGTTTTTGAACCTTCGATGGTCCGCGACAATATCCGGGGTATACCTCATGCCTTGCCGCGAATGCACCATTCAAGATTCCCATGAACGGTTCGAACCGTTTGCAGATCACAAGGATGCGATACCTGCGATCTCACTGTCGTAAATACACCCAATCATTCATCGATTCGGACGGACAATAGAATACTACAAAGTACCAGGAGAAACGATCGTGAAAACCAACGATGTAGCAAAGATAGCGGGATTTTTTGGCGTGATCTGTATCGTACCATATCTTTTGTCGATCATTCTTGCTCCGCTCAACACCGCACAGGTACTCTCACTTGTCATATTCACCTCATTTATCGCAGGGTCGCTGTTCTACTGGCAGTTCAGGAATGCATTTGCCTTCATTGGTATCGCACTGCTCCTCGCTTTTAATGTACTCGATATTGAGCACCTGATTCTGTTCGCCCACCTGGAACTGATCCTGTTTCTCGTGGGAATGATGATCATCATCGCCTTTCTGGAGGAGCGGGGCGTCTTCAACTGGCTTGTGACCATCCTGATAAAACCCTTTTTTCACAAACCCTACCTCCTGATCGGCATCCTGTTGATGCTCGGCGCCCTGATGGCGGCTCTCGTCGATGAAGTGACATCCATCTTGTTCATGAGCGCCATCATGTTCAAAGTGCTCAAGAGTTACGGGATCTCAGGAAGAAACGTCCTGCCGTTCATCATGTTTCTCGTGTTTACGACAAATATCGGCAGCAGCGCGTTGCCCGTCGGAAACCCAATAGGCGTGATGATCGCGTTTGGTGCCGGGTTGACGGTCATGGACTTTCTCCGGTGGACGTTCCCCATCGCCATTGCATGCAGTCTCCTGACAACGGTCATTGCAATCCTGTACTTCAAACGGACAAGTCCAGTCAGTCTGGTACCAACCGTACCCGGTGTGGCACCCGCACAAAAAATCGAGAGCATCCCCTTAACGCGCGAGATCAAAGGGGGCATTTTGATATTTATCCTCGTCATTGCCGGTCTTATCCTGCAAAGCACGATTGAGCATCTGTTCGGGTTGGGGAAAAATGTCCTGCTCCTCGGGATTCCGCTCATCATGGCAGGGGCAGTCCTTGTCCTTGACCGGGAGCATGCGCACCAGCATGTCGAGAAAGTGGACTGGTACACGCTGGTGTTTTTCATGTTCCTCTTTGCCGGCGTTGGGTCGCTGACATATGTCGGGATCACGAACAAGATCGCGCTCCTTGTATCCGGGACCGGGGGCGATCTCGTCATGATGATGCTCCTTGTCGGGGGTATCGTGTCGATCCTTACGGCATTTCTGGATAATGTCCTTGCCGTTGCCACGATCATGCCGGTCGTTGAAGCGCTGGCGGGCACAATTCCCCTGGCACCGGTCTGGTGGACCATGCTCATCGGGGGGACCTACTGCGGGAATGCCACGCTCATCGGTTCCACGGCAAATATTGTCGCCGCCGGGATGGTAGAGAAGAAAGGGCTTGGCTCGTTTTCGATGGTTGGCTGGATGAAGATCGGTATCCCGGTCTCGATACTGACGTTCTTTATTGCGTTCTTCCTGTTGTATATACAGGTGATGCTGTTTCCCATTTAGGGGAGACCATCACCCTGCAACCCATCCCTTTTAAACACGCAAATCATGGAACGAAATCAATTCTTCAAAGAGAGTACTCAGGCACTCTGCCAGCACATCAAGCCCGACCCAAGGGGAGAATAAACCGAACTCTTCGTTCAGTACATGAGTACAGTACAGGAACTGTATAGTTCAGGGGATTGCACCGGAAAAATGGATGCCGGTACATGTACAAAAAAAGTGCCGGTTGATTTAATTACTCACCGGCGTCTCTTTTCCTACGACAGGTCGGCGCACGGGATTCTTTTCCCATGTGAGGATCCCATTCTGGAACGAGAACGATTTCATGTAGTGAAGTTGTGCTCCTTCCGGTACGCCGGAGGTGTCGGCATTCCGGGGGACGATGTAGGCAACCCCACCTTTTCTGACCTGCCCATATACCCCCGTGCAGGCAGCTGCCGCAGTGCCCACAAGTTCCGCAGAGATCTTCGGTTCAAATGAAACAAGGATCGAGACCGATTCCTTCTCGCCCATTTTCGAGCGTTCTGCGCAAAAGACCTGATCATATCCTTTTGGATTGTTACCCGGGAGGATCTTCCATCCGTCAAAACTGGAATAATAGCGGTTGATCTCCTGGCTGACAAATCCACGCATTACATCCTGATTTCCACCCATAATATCTCAACAGTCTTACGTACCCGGAAATTAAAAACCTATTTATTTATGTTTCCCGCGACGGACGTCTGTTCACCCCGCAGTGTGGAAAAAAACGTGTCGGGTTCCAGAAAAATTCAAAAAACCGTGAAGATTTTAACACACGCGGGCGGGAATCCATATTCACATCACCATGATCAACCCCGTATGACTGAATCGCCGCGGACACGATGCAGGGATCGGGGTCTCCCTGCATGCGCGCCACCTCATGCGGGTGTAAAAATTTCGAGATTGATGCTTCCCATCTTTCCGTCACGGTGGATATAATAATCGAGCAGCCGGTCTTCATTTTCATAGAACGAGAACCAGTAACTCAGTTTGTAGGTCGTTTTATTGTAGCCCGCGATAGCCGTGTAACTCGCTGCGTCGTGGAGCATGATCACACCCGGCGTATTCTGGGTTAAGGTTTTTTCATCGGTCACATCCCCGTAGAACGTGATCTTCTTCCACCGTTCACCACGGAAATACCACGGCAGGGGCCAGTAATGTTTCGATGCGACGACCACACGGTCTGAATTGTCCATTAAGGTCATCACGTCTCGCATGTCTTCAGAGTTCTGCACCTGGATGATCGGTTCATTGATATCGGCGGGCACAAATGCCACATGCCACGTCATCACAAGGAGGAACGCACACCCGATAACCGCAAACGCGCACTTCTGCCAGTTCAGTTTGTACACCGCGACAAAACACATCGGGAGCAGCTGGTGGATGAGCAGCCACGGCACCTTCTCCCCGACGTAGGCATAGAATGCCATCGAGAGGATCATCCAGTAAATGCAGAACCGGAAAAATTCATCAGACTTCGATATACCTGCACGCGCGCTCTGGATCTGACGGAGACTCACCTGGGCGAGCTCCCCCACCGGGAGTTCATACCGCCGGGTAACCAACCAGTTCTTCACCCGCAAAAAGACGTGCGCGGGAGCGATACCGGAGACGATAAACTGGAGGGTCGCGACCATCGCGAGCAAAAATATCGGAAGCTCGTAGAGGAGATAAAGGGGGACATAGTAGAACCATGGTCCGCCCAATCTCTGCTGATTGTGCATGTCGGTCCAGTGCCTGATGGCGTCAAGCCACCCGTACTGGAGCGTTTCAATATGAGCACCGAATGCCGAATACAGGATGCCCATCAGGCAGAGGACGATGACAACACATACCACCAGATCCTTCTTCCAGTGAGGAGGCAGAATCCATTTCTTTTTCCATGCTCCATAGCCGAAGAACGTGGCGAAGATGATAAGGATGACAGGCATCTCTTCCTTGCAGCACAACGCTCCGGCTATCGCCACAGCACCGATGATCACAAACCGGGTTTTTCCCCGTTCGAAATAATAGAGCAGCGCGACAACAAGGAGCATCGTGAAAAAGAGCATGAAGATATCATGCCGGAGGAACCGGGAGAAAAAGACCATATCCGGGGATATGGCGAGAAAAAGCGCGGCAAAGAGCGTCTGGGTTTTTGTCAGGTAGCCGATTCGATAGATCGCATACACGAGAGGAATCAACGCAAACCCGAACAATGCCGGTAGCAACCTGCCAACGAAGTCCGACGGACCAAAGAGCGAGAACATGCCGGCAGTGACGTAATACAGGAACGGTCCGTGGTAACTCGGATCGTATTCCCAGGCACCTTTGGTGAGCAGGTCAAACGAGAACCACGCATGAA
>JAQTSH010000175.1 GCA_028711405.1 Methanoregula sp. | reverse complement strand
GTATACCAGAAATTATTCTGGTTGTTTGGGAAAATGGGCGATTCCTCATAATTCTCTCTTTTTTTGGGTAACTATCTAACCAATAGTTATAAATTAACCAAGAGTTAAATTTGATGTGTGATGTTGATGAATAACCAGAATGACAGAAATTCATATCGGTCCTGTTCATAAAAAATCAGTTGGGCAATTTTCCGGCATCCTGCACATGGTGCGGGAAGAGGTCCGGAAGGAACCGACAGAGGAGAATTAAAGTATTTTTGAGGATTTCGAATAACTGGCATTAATAAAGAAATGCCTCTAACACTGACGACGGAGAAAAAATTCAAAATTCAAAATGCCGGGGTTTTTCGAAATCCTCTGTTATAATCGGCAGAAGGTCTACAGACTCAATGGAGGACATCGTATGAAAATATCATCACTGAAATTGGTATGTTTTTCACCTACAGGGACAACAAAAGCGATTATTCATGGGATTGCACGCGGAATTGGTCAAAGCAATGTTGAATTGATAGATATTACCAGACCGGATGCGAGAAAACAATCATTACGAACATCAGAACATGAATTACTCATTATCGGAGTGCCGGTGTATATGGGAAGAGTGCCGGCACTTTTTACCGAATGGCTGCATGAGATTAAAGCTCATAATACACCGGCTGTTTGTGTTGTCGTTTACGGTAACCGTGCGTATGAAGATGCTCTCATCGAACTGAAAGATATTCTGACTCAACGTGGATGTAAACCGATCGCTGGTGCGGCTTATATCGGGAAACATTCATTTTCCAATGACGAACCACCAACAGCCAAAGATCGTCCGGATGCAAGCGACTTACAGCACACAGAATCATTTGGACGAAAAATACAGGAAAAACTCAACACCATTCCATCAGTTGACCAGATCTCTGATGTAAATATACCCGGCTGCCATCCTTACCGGGGAGACCCGTGCCATCCTTACCAGAGAGATTCGAAGTTTTGGAATGTTGATTTTATTGCGGTCAGCGATACGTGTGTCCAGTGTGGGATCTGCGCAGAAGGATGCCCTGTCGGTGCAATCGATTCAGAAAACAGTAGTGTGATCGACACGGAAAAATGCATCACGTGTTGTGCCTGCATCAAGCACTGTCCCAAACATGCGAGAACGATAAAACCCGGACTGGTCAAGGACGCTTCGTTGCGTGTAAGTACATTGTATAAAGAACGAAAGGAACCGGAATTCTTTGTATGAATCGTGACCAGCGAAACGAAGACGTACCGGGAGACTTAACCACGGGAAGGAAAAGAGATTAAACACTTCTCATATCAGGTTACATGATAGATCAGAGTTATTCGTGAGGAATTACTGCCATGGGTATCACCGAACGAAAAAAACGGGAGAAAGAACAACGGAAAAAAGAGATCCTTGATGCAGCAGAGACCCTTTTTTTCTCCCGTGAATATGATGACGTCTCAATGGATGAGATCGCCAATATCGCTGAACTGAACAAGGCGACAATATATCTCTATTTTAAGAATAAGGAGACCCTCTTTTCAGCTATTGTACTGCGAGGAATCCGCATTCTGAACAAAATGTACCAGGAATGCATGGCGACACAGGTTCCCGGCATGACAAAAGTAGCTCTTCTGGAAGAGACATATTACCGGTTCACCCGCCAGCATCCCGACTACCAGCGGCTGATAAAGTATTACGGGGTCGAGAGATTCAATAAAGAAAATCCTGGTTTTGTTGAGATTCAGGAAGAATTCTTAATGAGCCGCAGCTTCTTTCAGGATGCCGTCCGTGAAGGCATTGATGACGGGACCATCCGCAATGACATTGACCCGTTCCTGTTAACAATATACCTGATGATTACACTGATGAGTGTCCTCTCGTTAACCCGCCCATGGCTGTACGTACTTGACCAGGAAGGAGTCAGTCATGAAAAATTTATGAAAGAATTCGCCCGGTTTATTTCACCCGCTATTTCTCTTTCGAATTTAATCAGAAAAGAGACAGAAGTGTAAAAAATGGCAGGGAATTACACCCCCACCGTTCTACTGCTTTTTTTTGTTCCTCCGGTCCGGAGTGCTCCATGTGATCGAGGACCCGGTCCCACATGATGAACATCCCCGGGATGTTCACGTAGGCGAGCATTCCCGATCCCAGGAATGCCCCGATGATGATAATCTCATTGTCAACCATGACGATCACCTTACGCGAGGGGTGTGACCGTGTCTGCCTAGGTGTCGACCTTTGCGAGGATCGCGTCGTCCGTGCAGGACGGGACGCTGAGCCGGTCTCGGGTGAAATTCACGGAGTAAATCTCGCCGTCCGGGTCGTGGCACCTAAACGTTCCGGGCAGGTCTTGGTCTCGGTATCGCGGACTGCACTTTCGTTCTGAGCTACTGCCAGCCCTGCATGTGCGGGCAGCGATGTGCAGTTCCTGGGATAATCACATGCCAAAGATATCTTTCACTACCTGCCCCCGGCACCGGGTCCGATCAGCAGTATCCGCTCTACCGAATCGATCCAGATCTTTTTTGCCGTATCGGCATCCTTGCCAAGAAAGAGCGAACTGATCCGCAGACCTAAGGTCAGAGCGATGATCGTGCTCGAAGCCGTTTCGGGATCTACATCACGCGACAGTTTTCCTTCCGCATTCTTCCGGGCAAGACAGTCGCGGATGAGAATCCGGTTATTGTCAAAGATGCGGGCAAATTCCTCCCGGCACAACGGGTCCTGGGGGAGCCGCATGGGCAGCTGGTAGAAGATGGTCGCATAGGGCTTCTGCTGCTCGAAGACCAGATCGGCAAGGTTCCGGATCATCGAGTGGATATCACCAGTATTCTCAAGTGTCGTTTCAATCCCGGTATGGATGTTCCGGAACACTTCGAGGATAACCTCCTGCCTCAGCGCTTCGCGGTTCTCGAAGTACGCGTAGAGCGCTCCCTTGGTCACGCCAACTTTCTGTGCGATCGCTTCGAGCGTCACCGCATCCCAGCCTTTCTCAGCCGCGACCGCAAGGGCTGCAGCAATGATCTTCTTCTTCGCGTCCTCGCGGTATTCCGTATTGATCCGTGGCATGGTCCTGTACCACTATTGGTTGTGAGATGTATATTCACCTTATGTTTGCAAAATAAAAAGTAGTTCAATAAACTAAACATATGTTTATTTAATTGAACATCAGTACACTATTCGGGGACATGAAACCCGCAATGCACCGGAAATACCGGAGGAAATGGCGATTCATATGCAGGAAAAAGAATGGCACGAATTCAGGCAGCACGAGAGGAACACCACAAAAACAGCGGGATGCTACGGGCATTCGCCCGTAGCAATAATCGCGCTCATCATCCTGCTACCGTTCATCATCGCACCGGCAGCAGCGACCGATCCCACGGTCATCGTCACGGGCTACGAAGTAACCCCTGCGGTCCTCCTGCCCGGGGACATGGGAACGATCACCCTGACGATCAAGAACACCGCAGAAACCGCATCGGTACAAGAGAACTCAGGTATCGTCACGAGCGGGGTGTTTGCTTCTATGAAAAGCACCGACATCAATGTCTTTGTCGAGAACGTGCACATGGAAGAGAATGGTATCGAGGTCCTGACCGAAGACTTAGACCGGCTCGGGGAACTCGGGCCCGGTCAGTCGGTCCCCGTCACATTTGTCATACGGGCACCTGCAAAGAGCGGGATCTATTTCCCGGAAGCGTGGATCGATGTCAAGGACGGGAGGAGCACCCGGTACCCGGTCACGGTCAATGTCAACACCCACATCTCGACCCAGAAGAAGCCGGCGTTGTTTGTAACGCAGCAGCTGCCGGACCGCGTTGCACCGGGCGAAGATTGCACCGTGGATATTCTGGTTAAGAACACCGGTCTGACCCGGGCAAGCGATATCTCAATGGTTGTGAATTCCACGACGAAGTCTCTTGTCCTCACCAGCACGAGCCGGTACTACATCGAGCACCTTGACCCCGGCGAGCACTCATCCATTGCCCTGCACGTTGCCACAGACAAGAACACGCCGGTTGGCATCGACCCGGTCACACTCACCATTTCCTACCGGAACCCGGACGGGACAGCCGAACGGCAGACAGAAACTGTCGGTATCCCGGTCAAGGGCAGGGCAGACATTGCCGTCTCGTCCGTAGCAACCGACCCGGTCCGACCGGTACCAGGCAGCGCATTTACGCTCATCATCAGGGTGGAGAACACCGGCACCGACCGTGCCACATCGGTCCGGGCAACCCTCGACAGCCCGTTTGCCGGCACAAAAACTGCATTCATCGGCTCTATCGACAAGGACAGCGATGCCCCGGCAATCTTCTACCTGCAGGCAACAAAGGACGGCACGGTATCAGCCAACCTCACGATCAGCTACAATGACGATTTCGGATCTCATACGATCCGTGAACCTGCAACGGTCTTGATCGGAGGGGCATCCGGACTGCCGCTTGCAGTCCTT
>JAQTSH010000174.1:3049-4475 GCA_028711405.1 Methanoregula sp. | reverse complement strand
CGGCACGATCGACCTACAGTCCCTGTAACCGTGGAACGGGGAATTCTGTTTCACGACCCTTATCTGTCCGGACAATGAAATATAGAGAAGAATATGCCGGTCGGGGAAGTGCGGGACGGACCTGTAACAAAAATAAATATCGGCAGGCTGACGAACGCGATATTTGCGTTCACGTTCCTGTTGCTCTTTAAAAATATCCGGACGCCGTCCTTCGAGGATTATATCGGGAACTCCACCGCCCACCAGTTCGGGCTGATGCAGGTCCCCGACATCCTGAACTTTTTTGTTGTCTTTGTCGTTCTTGCGATGATCTGGGTCGTCACGTTCTATGTTTTCCACCAGGTCGAACGAATGGACTGGACATCCCTGTATCTTCACTTTGTCCTTTTGATGTGGGTGATCTTCATCCCGATCTCGAGCAATCTCTCCACGGTTTTTTCTGCGAACGCCGGTGTCTCCCTGTTCTTTCATCTGAACATGCTCGCTATCGGGATTGTCTTGTTCCTCGAATGGCGACATTACCGTAAATTTTCCCATCTTCTCAAACCGGGCATCCCCCGTCATGAACTCCGGATCAGCGATTTCCGAATGCTGTTTCTGCCGTTCACTGCGATTGTCGGTTGCGTGCTTGCGAATTACGATATCCCCTACACCCCGTATATGTACTTTGGAACCCTGGTTGCGTTCATTCTCACCGGTCACGGATGGCTACCGGAGACGAAACCTGGTACGGATGTGTCCGGTTCCAACTCCCCGGATACGCCCGGCGGGGATGAGATTATCATACAAACGCCGGTTCACGGATATGGTGTGACACCCGGAATACCGGCGACGGTTCCGGGTACGAGGGATGCTCCGGAACGTCTCTCGCGGGGCATGGTCCCGTTGGATATGCTTGAGATCCTCGTGAACGGCGTTTTTGCATTTGCGATGACGCTGATCGTGAAGAACAATATCCCGCTTCCGACCAGTGTGCCGGCGGATGAGCTCGAGTTTCTTGGCTTCTATCTTGTGAAGATCCTGGTTGACGGGTTTAATTTTATCTTCACGTTTTTGATCCTCGCGGTCTTTTATCTCCTGTTCTTCGAGATCATGCGCCACACGAAACTGGTTGACCGGACTGTCGCCTCCCTCTCGTTCGGGTTTATCCTTTCGATCCTGTTCATTCCGTTGACCTCGCTTCTCTGGACATTGTCCGACAAGCCAATCCCGTACGGCGTGCTGTTTCACGCAAATGTGCTCCTGTCCGGTGTGCTCCTCCTCATTTTGTGGTGGCAGATCTCCAACAATCCCTTGCGTTCCCTGCCCGGAACCGGCAGAGTGGATGAGAGAAACCTCTGCCTGCGCCTCCTCGTCTTTCCCCTGGTTTCGGTGGTCGGGTTGATCCTTGACGGGTGGGATGTCTCATTCCAGACAGCTCCTTTGG
>JAQTSH010000174.1:0-2949 GCA_028711405.1 Methanoregula sp. | reverse complement strand
TCCCTGCCCGGAACCGGCAGAGTGGATGAGAGAAACCTCTGCCTGCGCCTCCTCGTCTTTCCCCTGGTTTCGGTGGTCGGGTTGATCCTTGACGGGTGGGATGTCTCATTCCAGACAGCTCCTTTGGCACTGCTCTACCTGATCCCGTTTGTCCTCTTTGTCTGGCTCGCCCGGAAAATGGATGGTGAGGATGTGCACACGGGAAATACGCGTGTGTGATGTCCCCCTGACCAATGGGAAAATCGAAAGGTTTTCGGAGCGGTTGAACGGTGAATTATCACGTCCGGTTCAGTTAATATACTCGTTCAGTGTCACAACGTAATCAAACGCCACATGAGTCCCGGTTACGATGAATAGTATAACGTTTTTGTACCGGTCACCACCCCGGGCAATCTTGTCTTATGTGCAGGAACGGATATACGTGTAAAATTAATTCAGGATATCCCCCGCGCCCGACCCCTCACCCGCGAACCAAATCCGCATAAAAATCACCGGATTATAAAACGTTCAAATCGCGCCCTGATTGTTAATCCGAACTGTCCGGAACGATCCTACCGCAAACAATGCCATCCTGGACAACCGGAATTGGCATGAACGCTCGTGACCCTTAATGCACAGTATTTCCAACATGAAGATGCGGCACACAAAGCCGACCAGGAAAAACTATACGGAGAAACGTTGATGAAAACCAGCATTGGAATACTATTCAGCCTGGTGACTCTTGCCCTGCTCGGCTGCGTGGGAATCGCTGCCGCAGCACCGGCAGACTCATCAGGCACGCAGGCAGGATCTGTCGATATCATAGCACCCTACAACGGACCAATCGGCCCGGGCAATTCATTGTACGGTCTCAAGATTGCTTTTGAAAATCTTGACGAGGTTTTCACCTTCAACCAGTCCGAAAAACTGGAAAAACAGGTGAACCATGCGGACCTCAGGCTTGCCGAGCTGAAACGGGAACTGGCAGATAACAGGACCCATGTAGCAGAGATCGCACTGGAGCAGTACCGTCAGAAAATAAACCAGACTGAGGATACTCTCGCACCCTTCTCTCCCGGTGACAGGGAAAATATACAGGCGGGAAACGATACCGGTCTTTCGCATGCCCGTGAGATGATCGCACAACACCAGCGGGTGCTGGAAGATCTCCGGATGTCTCACCCAAACAATACGGGACTTGCACATGCATACAATAACAGTATTGCGCTGGAACAGAAGTTTGCAAAAAAAATGGAGGCTCGGTACTACCAGAATGCAGACAACAGCACCTTCGTGCCCCGGCAGAACATGACTGCCCCCGATACCAGCGGATGGTCCGGCAATGATGGCAACAGGACGCTGCCCCAGAACGGGAACCCGTCGTGGAACAGGAACGGACCCGCCGACAACAGCACCTTCGTGCCCTGGCAGAACATGACTGCCCCCAATACCGGTGGATGGTCAGTCAATGATGGCAACAGGACGCTGCCCCAGAACATGAACCAGTCATGGAACCGGAACGGACCCGCAGACAACAGGACCGGAAACTTCCCCCGGAACATGAACCAGACAATGGACCGGAACAGCAATGACCCGCACGGGCAGACGATCAACCAGACGGTTCAGGGTCAGCCCCAAAAGCCGGGTAACCCAGCGCCAGGAAACAGCCAGAACCAGGACAACAATGGCAATAGCGGTAACAACCAGAATATCAATAAAAACGCGAACCCGGACAACGACAACAGGAACAACAATACCAATGGAAATGCCGCGAACGGAGGCAACAAACCGAACAACAACGCAAACACGAACGCCGGCACCAGAAACAGCAATACCAACGGAAATACCGGGGCAACGAACAGCGGGAATACCAACGGGAACACCCGGTTCACCGGGAGGTAATACCTCCATTCCCTCCAGCAGAGGAAATACCGGGCAATCATACCCCGGTTAAATATTTTTATACCAACTATGATATTGATCAACAACAAGGTGCTTCATGACTAGTCCGGCACGACTCAGGATATCCGTCATTGCCATATTCTTCCTGCTCTGTATCCTGCCCGCTGTGAATGCGGCATCTGTGCCGGATTATTCAATCACGTATACGATCACCGTCACGAACGATGGCACAGGACTCTGGAAGGTTGAGTACCGCACCCCACTTCTTACGGATGAGGATATGAGTGCCTTTGAAAATTACTCCCTCCAGATGAACACCGTGTACCTCCCGGAACTCCGGGACCTGATGCAGCGTTCAGCTGCACAGGCAGCTCTTGGGACGTCACGGATGATGGCAGTGAACAACTTCACCGGCAATGCTCTCGTCCAGACTTCCCCAACGGGCAAATTCGGAGTAGTGACCTATACCTTTGCCTGGACGAATTTTGCACAGACAAATGGCGTGCTCTCTGTCGGCGATGCATTTGTCGGCGGCATGTACCTTGCGCGGGATAACACGCTCGTCATCCGGTACCCGCAGGGATATACCGTCTCCTCCGTTGAACCTGCACCCGACCAGACAGGTGACGGGCTGACATGGTATGGTCTGCGTTCCTTTATGCCCGGACAGCCGAGTGTTACCCTTGAAGGTACGACATTCCCGCTGTTGCCGGCGATTGGAGGATTTCTCCTCGTGATCATCGCCTTTGCAGGGTTTATCGTATTCCGGAGGAAAAACCGGAAGAAAAAACCGGTTGTCGGACCGGATGTTTCACCGGAGCCGGTGGGACCGGAGGATGCGGAAGAGCCGGCTGCTCCCCTCTCGAAGGCGGATCTCGAGAGCATCGAAGAGCAGATCCTCCAGCTGCTCGTCGCGCACAACGGGGAGCAGTTCCAGTCAGAGATCGTCAAAGACCTTGGCATGCCCAAATCAACCGTGAGTACCACGCTTCATGATCTCCACCAGCGGGGGATCATTCAGAAAGTGAAAAAGGGCAGGGAGAACCTGATCCGCCTTGTAAGATAGGG
>JAQTSH010000173.1 GCA_028711405.1 Methanoregula sp. | reverse complement strand
GATTCCCCACGGACTGGAATAGATTCATAAGAGTGACACAAAAACATCACATATACTGGTGACTCGATGCCGCGCCTGAAAAAGACTGATACTGCCATACAATCCGGACTGCCGTTTGAAGTGATGCCCGACGATCTTTCGCCGTCTGCAAAAACCGTGACAAGGGGAAGAAAGAAGAAGACCGTCTTAGTAGAGACGGATGTTCCGCAGGAGAACGTCACGGAGACCGCACCCTCTCCGGCAGAGGACGTATTTACTCCGGTTAAGGATATCCCGTACTCTCCCCGGATCCCGGTGGCAGTCCAAACCCGGTTCGAAGAGATCGGGGAGATCATCCGCACTGCCTGCAAGGAAGGGATCGATGTGGAGTATTACTACCTGGGATTAGTGCTCCTCGAAAAACTCGCCCGGAAACGCCAAAGCCCGCTCCTTGCCGGACGGGCTCCGGTATGGGCAGCCGGCGTCCTGTTCGCGCTGGGGAGGATCAACCTCCTGTTCGAAAAGTCCTCAAAACCATTCATCAGCCAGGATGATCTTGCTGCCCTGTGCGGGGTGAAAAAGACAACCGCCGCGGAGAAAGGGAAGCAGATCCGGAACCTGTTCCAGATGGGTTACTGGGACAACCGGTTTTCCACCCGGAGCATGCAGGAGAGTAATCATGTCGGTGGATTTGTCATAACGAAGAAGGGGCTCATCGTGAATTTTAGAGCCTTGCATTCCAGGCGAAACAGTCCATGAAAATCGATCAGTTCGTTCCCAAAGATGGATCACATTTTTTGGGGATGAAGTGAATGGTGACTGGTATGGAATTGGCATTTGACCGGGTGGTACATCAGAATGAGCGGCTTCGCGTTCGTTCGTGCGTACGCAGCGTGTGGTGCGGCGGACCCCGAATGCCACATGGAGCCACACGCAGGCGGTACTCGTCAATAGTTTTATCGGGAATGCCCGGAACATGCCGCTGTCGTGTGAAAAATATCTTATACTGGTGCCACGTCGCTCGCGGCAGGATCCGATAGTGACGGGAAAGTGAGACCGGAACCGGTGTCCTGCGGGGCTGGGGTATATCCGGCAGACCGGGTTTTTTCGTGCGGGTCTTTTTGAGCTCGTGGATGGGCTGATGCGTTGTCGGGGTTTCGGAGGGATTCGGGTGGGGGTGAAGCGCCAGATCCATGATAAGAAGGATTGCCCCTCTCTCTAATACCTGTCAACTACTCCTTGTAGACCTGAAGAGGGTGTCTTATCTCCGGGAGCCCGGGGGTTATCGCTTGTAAATCCGCGAGCGTTTATCAATATTGACGATAAGAAGTGTCTGTTTATTGTTTTCAAGAGAATAGAGAATCCGGTAAGTTCCGACCCGGATTCTGAATACCCCCTCATCACCAACAATTTTTTTGGCACCGCGTGGATGGGATTTATTAGCAGGTTCCCTAATCTCCCGGTTCAACTGCTCAAACACTGTTGATCGATGTCCTGCAAAAAGCGATCCGCTTTCGGACCGATCCTGATGTCAAGCACTATTTCGGGTCCGTATCACGTCATCAAGGGACCGGGTTTTACCCGCACGAAGTGCCTCGCGGCTCTCTTCGAGGAGTGCACTCTCTTCGGGAGAGAGAATCATGTCCTGGTCAACCATATGGGTTCTGATATAGTTGATATCACGTCGGATTAACCGCAACTCTTTTAGAACTTCGTTTTCCCTCTGGACCCTGACATATGTACTCATGTTCCGGAATATATGCATTCTTCGTGTGAACATGCCGGAGCGGTTATTACCTGACGGATACCATGACTCTTGTGTGATCGACTCATGAAACAGTGTGCACTCCTCATCATCGATATGCAGAACGATTTTGTACGGGATGGTGCCCCGCTGCAGGTGGCACAGGCTCGGGCGGTCATCCCGGGTATCCGCACGGTGCTCCAGCAGTTCCGAAACAGACACCTGCCGGTCTTTCATGTGCTGCGGGTTCACCGTGCGGATGGATCTGATGTCGAGATCATCCGGCAGGATCTTTTCAGGGTGCAGCCGTTTGCCGTGGAGGGTACGAAGGGTGCCGCCGTGATTGACGAACTGTTGCCCCTGCCGGGCGAGTACGTGATCAAGAAGACCCGTATGAGTGCCTTTCTCGGGACTGAACTTGACCTGATGCTCCGGACCCTGAACGTACAGAGTCTCGTTGTCACCGGCATCCAGACCCCGAACTGCATCCGGACCACGGTCTTTGATGCGATCGTGTTGAACTACCCGGTGGTGGTTGTCGGGGATGCGACCGGGGCAAAGAACGGTGCAATCCATGCGGCAAACCTGCTGGACATGGCAAACATCGGTGTCCGTATCCTGAAATCCCCGGATGTCGCAGCATACCTGGAAGAATGATCCCAAAGGACTGATCCTCGCGTGTTCACGGGAACCGAACTTGCGCTTGCCGGTGGAGCTGCGTTTGCCGCCGGGATCATCAATGCGCTTGCCGGAGGGGGAACGCTCATCACATTTCCTGCACTTGTTGCTCTCGGCATTCCCGAAGTGACGGCAAGTGCTACAAATACCGTGGCATTATGCCCGGGATATTTCGGGGGTATGATCGCCCAGAGAAAGGATCTCAAAGGGCAGGGTGCACGCCTCCGTCTTCTCGTCCCGGCTGGTATTATCGGGGGGATCACCGGGGGCATCCTCCTTCTCGTCATCAGCCGGCAGGTATTCCATCTCATCGTCCCGTTTCTCATCCTCTTTGCGTCAATGCTCCTCGCGGTTCAGGACCGGGTCCGGGACTGGATCCGGCACCGTTCCGTTACTGACCGTGACCACATGAAGAATGCGATTATTCCCGTTGGGTGTACTGCTGTCTATGGCGGGTATTTCGGAGCAGGTCAGAGCGTTATCATCCTCTCTGTACTCGGGCTCTGTTTTGACGACAGTCTTCCCCGTCTTAACGCGCTCAAGCAGTGCATCGCGTTCAGTTCCAGCGTCGCTGCGGCAGTTTTCTTTCTCTTCTCGGGTATGGTGCTCTGGTCGGTTGCGCTTGTGATGGTGGCAGGAGCACTTCTCGGGGGAGCTGCCGGTGGTCGGTTTGCCGGGCGCGTCAATCCTGTCCTGCTCCGTTGGACGATTGTCGTGATTGGGGTGGTAGTGGGGATCATCCTCCTTGTGCGATAGTCTACCTGAACAGGAGAACAATCCTGATCCTCTCACCGAATGCCAATCTTCGAGTGAACTACCGGATCCTGGACATGAAAATGTGGGGGATGACCGTCGATCCTTCCACATACCCTCCTGGGGGTTCCGGGTAGATCCGGCATATCCAGACTGGTATAAGACCCTCTTTTCCGGGCTCAATTCGGGCTCATATTTCCGGATTACGGAGGCGGTTTCCAGGTTCCCAAGGAATCCCTACGCACACAGAAAATATCGTTTAAACGTATCGGCTCCCAAATCAAGCGGAAAATTTATATCCGGAGACGAATGAAGTATAATCTACGATACCTGAACGTTACACACTCGAGATGCTCAAGTCCATTACTGATGAACAACTTGAGCAGGAAAACGATCTGGAACAATTGCGTACATATGTCCGTCAAGCATTGGCAATACTCGAAACAGAAAACGCAAGACTTGACCAACTGCGAGCGGAAACGCAAAACTTACGCGATGAACTAAATCGTTTGAATGCTGAACAGGGGAAACCCACCATTCGCCTGGACGCCAAGATCTTACGAGATATCTCTTCAGATAAAGAACAGATGGGGGAGTCTCCCAAATGCCATAAAGGACGTGTAGCGAGAAACTATAAGGTTCCCATCACCAAACCCCCGATCATATGTAAATGCGATCCTGAAAAACTCCCCCCCGATGCAATTTTCAAAGGGTATCATAAGATTATTATCCAGAATCTCAAGATCGAGTTTGATAACGAAAAATAATCACTTGAAGTCTCCCATTCCCCGCCGCAGAAAAAGACATTCATGGCAGAACGTCCCCCCGGGTGTGTTGGAGAATCTGAAGCGGGCGTTCACGAACGAATTTTTTATTTTAAACATTTCAGGAATGTACCAGAATCCTGTTCACATGCCATTCGTGGCATTTACTCTTCTGCGGTAAAGAGGATAGCAGGGAGAATGGATCCCCGCTCCCGAACCGATACGATCATATCCGTTCCGTGGAAAAAGGCAGCCTTACCTATTGGCTGGATTTGATCTCGTACGCAACGTTGCCTACACTAAACTGTGTGTTACACAGCCCACATTCCGCAGTAACAAGATAAAATTTCAAATTTATTAACTGTATTAAGCTAACCTCAAGCTAGTGCTCATAATATATAAACATTATTACTATCATTTTTCAATTAATCATGCATATATAATCAATACATGGTATCAGAACAGACTATCATTAAATCCTTCACAAAAAAACTGGAACATCTTGGGATCATCGCTGCTCTCATCGATATGCTGGGTATTGTTGATCTTGTCAATGATCG
>JAQTSH010000172.1 GCA_028711405.1 Methanoregula sp. | reverse complement strand
ACAACACCGACCAGCACGTACCGTAACGAGAACTATTACTTCTGCTGCAACTATTGCAAGAAACAGTTTGACGAGAATCCACGACGATATTCCCGGATCTCTCATGACATCAGTGTCGATCTCGGATCGATGAAGTAAGTGTGGGGGATGCCGTGACGCAGCACACGCTGCACCCGATAGGCGCAGTAAGGTCTCCGTATAAGACGAGGGCGGATGCACCACGACAGGGACGCCTGTCGGATGCGATTGCAGAGATTGTCATTGACCCCAAATACCGGGAGTGCCTCTTCCGGCTTGAAGGCACAAAGAGGCTGATCGTCCTCTCCTGGTTTGACCGGTCCCGTCGTGATCTCTTCAGGGTCATCCCGCCCGGCACGGATGTTGAGCGGGGCATCTTTGCCACCCGGTCGCCCGACCGCCCGAACCCAATCGGGCTCTCGGTGGTCGACCTTCTGGCAATACACGATGGCGTGCTCGAAGTACGGGGTCTCGACTCGCTCGACGGGACACCAATCATCGATATCAAACCTTTCATCCCGGAATTCGACTGCCCCCAGGGTTGAACAACGACGGTGTCCCATCGTGCCGGGACATCCGTGCAGTGCAACGTGAATCACGCTGTATCCAGTGTCCGGATATCCGGTAAGAAGTCTGGAGTCGCTGTTCTGGTGCGGGGTCGTGGGCAAAGATGCCGGATCAAACCCCAAACTTCATGTCGGATTGGGTGCCTCACATTGTATGGATCTGCCGGTGGTTTTTAACATCATCGAATTGTGTGGAGTCCTCCTTGGCTATGCCGGGGCAATCCTGATCATCTACGGGGGTTTCTGCGCGGCATTCAGGGTTATCCTCCTGGAGTTGAAGAGAACCACCTTCACCTACAACAAAATCCGACGGGAGTTCACTGACAAAATCGTCTTCGGGCTGGAATTTCTTATCGCTGCGGATATCCTCGCCACGCTCCTCACACCGACCCAGCAGGATCTCATCAACCTCGCGGTGGTGGTTGTCATCCGTACGGTGCTTGGCTATTTCCTCTCGAAGGAAGCGGCTGAATTCAATCTCCAGTGACGGGATCGGGTCTCCATCCGGGCAGGTTGCATGGTGTCCCCGGTGTTTTGCCACATTTTGTCACACATCATGGATCTGGAGATACGGTCCAACTATCTCACCCGGCGGGTTTTATCGCTTCACTATCCTTCGACCCAAGGCAGCATTGCGTGAACACTCAAGGGAGGACTCATTTTTGCGGACGATGGGCATGGAGCAGTGCCCGGTTCGTGCGGATGACTACCGGTATCGCCAGTAGCGTTTATGTGCAATCTCGATGGGAAGAATATCCGTCATGTGCACTCGCCCCTCAACATGAACGATACAAAAAAAGACCGTGTACGTATGCCCGACGTGCATCCGGTAGACGTTTTTCCCCAGTCGTTCGACATCGGGTGCGCTCTCCGGTTCTTCGAGCCTGTGCACGTGTGAAAGGATAATGCGCCGGCTCTTGAGGGGGAGTATTTTGACGAAGTCACAAGCAAAACGCTCGACTTCAACGTTCATTTCAGTTCCCACATGTCGGCAGCGGTGTCAAGAGGTATAAATTCCCCGGTCTCGCTCACTTTCCTGACATGGCAGACGATTTCGTCAGCATGCCGTTCCTCGACCAAATCTGAGATGAGCTGATCGAAGGTTTCGCCAGGCTTTTTTAATAGAGAGAGCCGTTCCCAGGTTGCCGGGGAGATGGGAATACGTTTGTAGGATGTCTGTCCGTGCATAGCGACCTATTGCACATATGTGCACTATGTATCAGGTAGATGTGGGATTGTAATATAAGTATCTGTGTGTTCCCGATGCCGGAATCCCCTTGCTACCGTTGATGCGATCATTGCCCTGACACATTTCGATATCGCGGCACATGATATGCCGGAATCAGGAAACCTCAGGTTTGATCTAAGGACACATGCCTGTAACCTAAAAACACCAGGATGTGTGCAGCAGGGAAGCCGTGATGAAAATCGGCTTGCCGATTTCCCTACTAAAAAAGACGCGATGAACCGTTCAGGTCCATGCAGTCCATGGGAAAATTCGCGAAGATAAAAACTTCCTTGCAAACACTGAATTATTCAGTGGTATGTTCGACTATTGCAAGCTGGTACATCCAGTCCATCAGGGGCTGGCACTCTTCAACGATGCACTCCAGTTCACAGCCAACACAGGGAATTAATTCATCTCCGGCAAGAAGCTGTGAAGGATTGACCGGCATCCTCTTTCCCCGCAAAAGAAAGGTCTTGATGCCGTCTTTTTTAAATTCCACCCTCTCAATGAGTCCATCATCTTCCAGTTTTTTGACAATCCGTGAACATTTACGACTGTCAACACCCATCTCCTTCCAGAGTTCACTCTGGAGGATCCCTTCAGATCTTGACAGGATTAGTTTGAGTCCTTCATCCACCGGGTCTATCATTCCATCTCCGAAAAAATTCCATCAGATTGACGGGGCGATCGTCAGGATATTGTTGCCCCGGATAACAACCGTACCGAGGGTGCGCCCGCGCTCGTTGTTGATATATTCCGTCGTCTCGTCCAAGTGGATGTTCAAATATTCATCCACAGCGACAAGCCGCCCCAGCAGCTTCCGCTTCTCGTCCTTGATTTCTACCGATACTTTCGAATCTACAAGTGAGAACACTTTTTTTATCGGCAAAACAATTCCGTTAACCATCTGCCCTAATTTGGGTCGCAAGATAATTAAAGTTTGCTTATCCGATCAAGTGCCCGTACCGGTATCCAGTCATAACAGTCACATCGCCGGGATATCAATCCCCGATTGGTTCCCAACGGGTTTTCATCGCGTTCTCGACACCGGGCAGTGTGGTATACTCCATCTCACCAAGCGAAAGCCGGTGAGGCTCGAACGGACCCTGTGCCCGGATCACATCCGCGAGCTCGTTGCAGCGCTGCCGGACACGATCGAAGCCCGGATCGTCAAACATATCCGCCGGTCCGATGAGCGTGCCGTTGCAGACCTGGAACCCGAAACAGATGACACGGGGCAGACCGTCAAACCGTGTGCAGTTCGCATCGCAGAGCCCGACGGGCATGAAGGGTCCGTGGTGGGATCCCCGCATCCATCCGGCGACGAGCACCGGGATGGTAAATGGTTCAAGAACTTCACCCATTGAAGGGAAACCGCTCTGGGCGCGGACGATCATGACCGGGTCATCCTTTCCGACATACCTGCCAGCCATCAGGTTTATGCGCTGGGTGTTCGTAGAGGCAGCGATCGTCCCGTCCCGCTTCCAGACATGCTTGATTACGTACCGTGACGGTGCCCCGATATAGGCAAGCAGACTATAGCATTCTTCCGGACACCGGAACTGGATCTTTCGCTTGTCGATGAGGTCGTGTACTTCAAAGATAAAACCCTCGTGCATCGATGGATCGATGACAAGCCCGGGTGTATTGAATGGATCGGCAAAGATCTTGTACAGGTAAAAATTCCAGGCGCCCGGCCCGGTTTTGTCCGCCATAAAGATCATCACCGGATCCGATTCCCGCTCTAAAAACTCCATCTCGGCAACGCCGGGTCCCATTCCCTTCACGTTTCCGGAGAATGCATCGGTGAGCATGTCCTGTCCGGCTCCATAGAGCTTCAGGCTCTTTGCGATCCCGGTGCATTCAGTAAAAACATCCCATGCGAGTTTGTGGATCTCCGCAGAATTCACGCCATGCGTGTGGGTCATGATGAGTTCGAGATCATCCCCGCAATGCGTCACAAACGAGTCAATAAGCATGGTTCCTTTTTGGGCTTTCAACATCTCTGTGGCTTTTGCCAGAAGTTTCGGGTGGGTACGGGAGTGTCCGGGAAAACTCCCAACATCCGCTTTGATGACGGAGACGGTAGTCTTTGGCATCATATTTCACAGTATAGAATCGGTAGGCACTAAAAAAAGATTACGCCCGTGTGGCACTCATCGCGTTTCGCACACGGGAGGCAGATCCATACGAACCAAATGCCCTGAAAAAGACAAGACTCTCAGCATACGCCATTGCCTGGATTGCCTGTTCAGTGGCTTCTTCAACCGCATAGATCTCTTTAAAAAATTCTTTTATCGCGAATTTGCAGTTGCCATCAAAGATCTGGGCATCATTCTTGCCAGGGTTTTTCACCCTGTAGGTCTCAAGAGTCCATTCCTGGATCTCTTTGTACAGCGCAGGTTCGTAGATTTTCAGCGTGTCATAGACGACATCCTGCCAGAAGGTTCCGACATTGCCCTTGATGATATCCCCTTTCGGGAAATGCAGGTTGATGAGGTCACGGGGTGTCCCGGTGATGCCGTGCTGGGCGATGCCAACGTGCAGGTTGTTCTCCCGCAGGGCTTGTGCTATCGCTTTTGTCTGGGGAATGTCAATGGAGAGCTGCTCAACCACATGTCCGCTCGCATCGTATACGTGCCCGTGCGTGCTGCCGTTGGCGATTGCGAGGACATGGGGATATACATCGTTCTCGTTTAAGGCTCGGATAAATTCCAC
>JAQTSH010000008.1 GCA_028711405.1 Methanoregula sp. | reverse complement strand
ACTCGATACATAGACGAGGTTGCACTTCTCGATACCGGCTTTACGAAGCGCAAGTTCGAATGATGCCAACCGATCTTTATGGACACCCACCCCCTTAGTGAAGAAGATCTTGGAGGGAACAAACATAATGTTTATTTTTGTTGTGTCTTTTTTTTAGGTTTTGGTTGTACCATACATTTCAGGAAATAATCCGGGCATTTCGCAGACCGTGTACCTGATCGCGCACCGGGTTGTCGCCGTAACCGACGTGAACCGGGTGTATCGGGTGATATGCCCATCCGGCATCGGGTAAGAAAAAGCCGGGTATCGCGGCATATACGTCCTGTTATCTGATGAGGTTTTCACGCCGGGATGAATGCAGGTCGGGGATCCCACATGGTACGATGCCACTGGAATCCGAGGGTGAGATGGGGAGGATGTTCAAACCGGTATGGGTCTTTGCCTCAGTTGTCGTATCTCTTCATTCATGGCATCACCGTTACAAAACCCTTCCGTACTATCGTGTTTGACCCATAGGCATTCGTAACGGTAAGTTTAATCGTATAGTTGCCGGGCAGGTTGTAGACACAGGGAGGATTCTGGTCAGTACTGTCGATCATCCCGTCATTGTTGAAGTCCCATGCCCATGCCGTTTTGTTCGGACCGACAGATGTATCTTTGAACTGAATGGCAAGTGGTACAGAACCGGCTGTCCGGTTCACAGAAAACCTTGCTGTCGGGACTCCACTGGATAGGGTCATGAAATCTTTTTGTGAAGTCGTTGTGGTCCCGAAAATATTCGTGACTGTCAGATTGACGGTGTAGTTGCCTGGCAGGTAGTAGACACAAATTGGGTTTTGATCCGTGCTGTCCGTGATGCCATCATTGTTAAAGTCCCAAGCCCATCCGGTAATGTCCGGACTGGTTGAGGTATCGTTGAACTGGACCGCAAGAGGGGGGATGCCACTCCTGTTGGTTGCGGTGAAACTGGTAGCCGGTGCCAGTTCTCTGACAATAATGCATTCTTTTTTGGAAGTGGTATTCGATCCATATGCGTTCGTGATGGTAAGGTTGATCGTATAGTCACCTGGCAGGTTGTAGACGCAGACCGGGTTCTGGTCAGTGCTGTCAATGATGCCATCATTGTTGAAGTCCCACGCCCATCCGGTAATACCCGGACCGACCGAGGTATCGTTGAACTGAACCGCGAGAGGAGCCGTCCCGGATGTCGGATTCGCCATAAATGCGGTCACTGCCCCGTTCGTCACGGTCACGAAACCTGTTCTTTGTGATGTATTCGATCCGAATGCATTCGTGACCGTGAGATCGACCGTGTAGTTGCCCGTCAGGTAATAGACACAGAGGGGGTTCTGGTCCGAGCTGTCAACGATCCCATCACCGTTGAAATCCCACGCCCATCCGGTAATGTTGAGACCGGTTGAGGTATCGTTGAACTGGACGGCAAGAGGGGGGATACCCGTTACATTATGTGCGGTAAATGTAACGATGGGTGCCAGGCTGCCAACAGTGATGACATCTTTTTGTGAAATTGTTCTCGTCCCGGAGGTATTCGTAACTATGAGATTGACGGTGTAGTTGCCCGGCAGGTTGTAGACGCAGACCGGGTTCTGGGCAGTGCTGTCGATCATGCCATCACTGTTGAAGTCCCACATCCATCCGGTAATGTCCGGACCGGTTGCGGTATCGTTGAACTGGACCGCAAGGGGGGGAAAACCCGCCGTACTGTTTGCCGTGAATGCAACGACTGGTGCCAGGCTGGCGACAGCGATGACCTCTTGTTGTGAAACCGTTTTCGTGCCGAAGGGATTGGTTACCGTGAGATTGACGGAGTAGTTGCCCGGCAGGTTATAGACGCAGACCGGGTTCTGATCGGTACTGTCAATGATGCCATCATTGTTGAAGTCCCACGTCCATCCGGTTATTTCCGGACCGACCGACATATCCTTGAACTGGACCGTGAGTGGGGTCACCCCGGAACTTACATTTTCAGTGAAACCCGGACCCGGCTTGATTGCTTTTGCATATACTGTAATGAGAGTATCCAGTGCCAAACGGGAACTGCCATACTCGTTTTTCGCAGCCAGGGTGACCGTATAGTTCCCTGGTTGGAGGTAGGTGTATGCCGGGTTCTGGCTGGTTGAAGTGTTACCGTCCCCAAAATCCCAGAGCCAGGCGGTTGGTGACTGGGTTGAAGTATCGTGGAACCGGACCGTCAGGGGCACTGTACCGCTTTCTGGCGAGGCACGAAAGGTTACTCGCGGGGTTGTCGTTGGAGGAGCAGTTACCGTGATGTACCCGTCTTTGATCGTTGTATTGCTGCCCGCTGAATTGGTGGCAGTAAGATGTACCGGGTAGCATCCTGGTGACATGAAGGTATGGACCGGGTTCTGGCTGGTTGAAGTGGTGCTATCACCGAAGTCCCATGCCCATGATGACGGTGAACCGGTAGAAGTATCGGTGAACCTGACTGCGAGCGGTGTTGTCCCGTTCGTCACATCTGCCGTGAATGCTGCAACGGGCGGCAGGTTGGTGGGTGTTGTGAGATTTTTATCATAATTTCCTGTATAGATGGTTCCTTCTGATCCATAAACAGGAGAAAGGTACACGAAATAGCCACGCGTTGTCCCCCCCTGAATAATCCATTCCGGGGTATGTGCCGGTGGGTTTGTAAAAGGGGATTGACCCGTGTTGTTTCGATCATGCAGGAGTTTTTGCGATGGATTACTGGTGAGGTCAGCCATTACCGGAACAACCATGCATGTTACGAGGATAATGATGAATCCGAACTTCACCAGAAACCGGTATTTTCCAGGGTTCATGTGGTCACCCATGTTGGATGCCGGGCGGGATTCCTTCTTATGAAAATCCGTCTGTAGACAGTTTTCATTGTGTATTTGTGTACCCTCCAGGGCACATGGGAGGTTCTTATGAAAACGGCTACCGCCGTTTTCATGCTGTAGGTTTGTGACGACGTCGGTTCATCGGCAGTTCCTATGAAAAACAATTTCGTGTTTTTCAAGCTTTTAGGTGCGAACCTGTACCCGTTCATGTTCGTTTTTTTATGTGATGAAATGGTATCTGAGGGCGAAATATGTCCCCTTGCGGTTAAAGACTCCCCGGAATTAAGAATCCCCGGAACAATCGGGATACGAGAGTCACTCCATACATACATACGCAGGATGTATTTTGTCGTTAATCTGTAAAGTATTTTGTTTTATTTTTTTGGAATGGTAAGAATACTTGTCTTGTCCAATTCTGGTACTTCGCAGATGTTCCCCATTTTAGGAATCTCATACTCGTACATTATGAGTCTCAATTAAAAATGGAAACTGTCCAACACCTGTTGAATGGTATGACTTCCCATTTCAGGGCAAAGCACGATCGAATAATCGCAGGTGTTTGTCCAGGGATAGATGCAAAACGATGGAAAAAAAAGAATTTACTATTCCCGCTAATGCAGGATAGGAACCGGCATCGAACGCTCTATTAACAAAACGCCGCGAAATGGTGCAATGGCATGAAGGGGAGGGATTATACAGGAGATTCAGGGGAATTATGAGGTGGTGAACCGACACTGGAACAATGTTTCCGAATTCTTATATTGCCGGTGATCCTAGTACCATCATGAGCTCTGGGGTTACAATTGACGAGATTTATAAAGAGGTTAAAAAAATCCGGGCAGATATGGTCCGGCGTGAGGATCTCGAAGCACTTACCGATACTGTTGAAATCCTGAGCAACCCTGCAACTATGCAGCTCATTCGCAGATGTGACGAGGATATCCGGTGTGGGAGAACAAAGGAGATATCTTCTGTTGACGATCTGCTTCGCGAGTGTTCCTGATACCTTGGATCATCCGGCGTACAAAGACATTTTCGATAGCTTCCACCGGGTCAGGGATAATTCAAAGGTTAATGCCGAACTTGCAAGAAAGATCAAACGTCTTCAGGCAGATCCCCTGCATGTTGGCGGCTGGCTGTCAGGATCACTCCACGGGAAAAAATCAACACGGGTTGCACAACAGTATCGGCTGATTTTTATCCCCAATGAGCGGGAACATATCGTTTACCTCCTCCTGATTGATCACCGCAAACACGTGTACGAATGATCTATTCCTTCCGGCTGGTTCGTTTCATGATGTTCTCAACCGGGGACCTGCATGAAGATTCAATAATTCCGATGCACACTAAAGACCCGCAGGGTATCTGACCAATACCTTTGGTATTCTTTTACTTGTTCGCATCGGCTGATGCCGGATGTCGTGCTATATGCTGGACGAGATGACAGCGAAGAGGGGATGTCACGGGTGAGATGTTGCCCCGGATACGGCAGGACCACGCAGCAACCGATTTCCCTTTAAATTACCGGGTTCTTTTGGAGTTTTTTGGAGTTTTTTTCGTGCTCTTCATCCATCCTGACGACCGGTACGGCATTTGTACAGGATTCTCCGGTCAAAAAGGGGGAGTGGTTTATCCGCACTACAATCTCGTTATCTTCCCGACGATGTACCAGGCAATCTTCGTGGCGTCACCGACATCGATCCTGCCATTGTTGTTGAAGTCCGCGTCAGGGATGAGATGGGGTGTCTTTTCAACGACCATGTAGGCAGTCTTGGCAGTGTCCCCGATATCTACTTCCGTGTTCCCGTTGAGATCGCCACGGTACCGGTAGACGAGTGCAGACCCGTTCATCGTATTGAACGTGCGGTAGTTGAAGGTGCCATCGCCCCACATGGCATTAGTCAGGGTCAGCGGGGTTGACAATCCCACTGCCCCGGTACCGGACGTGTTGATGAAGAAGACCGTGACAGGTGAACCGATGTTGATGTTATCCGTCCGGGTGAGTGCAAGCCGGATACGACCGTCAGTCTGGTTTATGACCATGTTGCTGCCCGATGCATAGGACTGGTTCAGGGTGATCTCGTTGACCCGGATAACCGCTGGGTCGTACGCGAGGTCGAACGAGATGCCGGTTCCATTGGTGATGTTCATCACCAGTACCGGGAGTTGTGTCGCGGTGTTCTGGTAGAGCGACGCGGCGGGGAGGATGAGCCGGGCGCGGTCTGCGGGAGCTTCCTGTACTGAGATGTACTTGTCCCTGACCAGGCTGTGTGAGCCCGCTGTGTTCGTGACCGTCAGGTTGACCGTGAAGGTGCCTGCGGTTGTGTACGTGTGGGTTGCGTTCTGTGTAGTTGCCGTGCTGCCGTCACCAAAGTTCCAGAGCCAGCTGGTCGGGATGTTGGCGGAGGTGTCGGTGAAGGTGACTGTGAGCGGTGCGGTGCCGGTGGTTGGGGTTCCGGTGAACGCAGCAATTGGGGCGACTATGGGAGTGGAAGTAGTTACCGAGTACCCGCTGCTGCCGGAACCGGAAACACGGTTGGTCCAGCCCATGCCCTGACCCTGTGTGGTGGCATTGTTCCATGCATAGATGTTGAATGCCGCATAACCGGACAGGTTATTGAAACTGTACTCGACTTTTACGGCTCCATTGTTCGTAAGACTGGCGTAATCTGCGTGATTTGGTCCCAGCACACCCGCCCGTGTGTCGATGAACATGAGCTGGTTCTCGTTCACCGGACTGGTCAGGTCTTCGCCGTAGAAGATCGGGTAGATTGCGTTCGCACCCTGCGGTTTCCAGTTCTGGGGTCCGTAGCAGAAGTCCTTCTTCGTGAAGGTCTCGTCCAGTGCGATTGCCTGGTGCGTGTAAGCGCCGGATGGAGGTGCTGTATTTGCCGTCACGTTAGGCATCCAGGTGTACCCGCTGGTTTTGATGTGTACCGAGAAATCGTCCGGCAGGGTTCCGTTGACCGCGAGCAGGAGGACGACTTCATCCTGGTATCCCCTGCCGCCGGATTCCGTGGCATAGAATGTCCCGGAGAGGTTCCGGGATTCCGTGACCTGCCCGGCGTTGACCGTGGGGTCAGTGGAGATATGGACGGCATTCAAACCGCCGCCGTTCTGGTTGATGTAATACGTGCCGTTCAGGTTGGCGTTCCACCGTATACCTTCAGGGTTTGCGGCGCGGACGAAGATGCCGGTATAGTTGGGGAGTGCCCCGCTATGACTTCCCACTGATATGTACCCGGGCTTGACAAGGCTGGTGCTTCCCGCCAGGCTCGTTACCGTCAGGTTGACCGTGTAGGTGCCTGCGGTTGTGTACGTGTGGGTCGCGTTCTGTTCGGTTGAGGTGTTGACGTCACCGAAGTCCCAGAGCCATGAAGTCGGGGTGCCTGTTGAGGTGTCGTTAAACTGAACGGTCAGGGGTGCGATCCCGTTCACCGGGGTTGCGGTGAAGGAGGCGGTTGGGGCTGGTTCGGCAACGAAGTCGTCGATGTATGCGTTAAACCATTGGTAATAATGGGAATACTGTATTCTTACCCGGTGAACGCCGTAATACCCGGCTATCGGGATGGTATATTGCGTCCACGAGTTGGCGCCGGTCACTGTTTGGACATTTATACCGTCAATATACACGTAAAATTTTTGGTTCCCGTTTGTAACTGGAAGGTATCCCCAGAATGAGAGATTGGAGATAGTTGTCAGATCGATATACTGCTCGATGTAATCGTCATTTGACATAGTATTGGGGAATTCAACCGCGTACCTCCCCGTCTGGTAGGTACTTGAATTTATCGTAGTGGCGGTTGTTCCGACAGTCCATTTATCAAATGTCCCTGTCTCGAATCCCGGGTTAAGGAAGCGGTTTGTCGATCCGGATGATGCAACCGTGACGTAATTGTTCTTTACACGGCTATTGCTACCGCCGCTGTTTGTGACCGTGAGGTTGATCGAGAACATCCCGGATCCATACCAATGGGTTGGGTTCTGTTCGGTCGAAGTAGTACCGTCCCCGAAGTCCCAGGACCAACTAATCGGCGTGTTGGTCGAGGTATCGGTGAACTGGACCAGAAGCGGATATGTTCCTGAAGTAACATTCACGGTGAAATTAGCAACCGGAACGGGAGAAATGATCTTGGTGATGTAATTGGACTTCACCATCGTATCAGTGCCTTTTATGTTTGTGACGGTGAGTTTCACCGTGTAGGTACCAACAGCACGGTAGGTGTGGGTGGGATTCTGGACCGTTGAATTCGTTCCGTCCCCGAAGTCCCAGAGCCAGGATTGTGGTACGTTTGCGGATGTATCGGTGAACTGGACCGGGGATTGGATGTCGGAGGAAGCAGTACTTGAAGTGAATCCGGCGACCGGAGCAGCGGGAATGCCGGTGACCGTATATCCGCTATACGTGACATCATTTGTCATGATCATACCGGTACCGTGGTTACTTCGAGAATACCAGCCATAGTCATTGAATGCTGCAAAGCTCGTTAGGTTGTTGAAGCTGTACTCGACGGTGATTGCCCCGTTGGTTGGTCCGAGAGTCGCAGATTTCAGCGCCCCTATATTCAGGTCGATGAACATGACCTGGAACGTGTTTGCGGTATCGCTCATGTTCTGCCCATTAAAGATCGGATAATCAGCAATACTGCACGGTTTCCAGATCTGCGGACCGTAGATGAAATCATCCTTGGTAAATGTCTGGTTCACTGCTCCTTCAACATAATTTAAATCGGCACCAGGACCCCAGGAATTTTCCGTTGCAGGGCTCTCCGGCGTCCAGTTGTATCCGCTGGAACGGATATGGACGTTGAAATCATCGGGGATGGTCCCGTTGACCGCAAGCATCAGGATCGCTTCGTTCATCGATGCTTGTCCTCCACCGAATGCCAGATAGAATATGCCGGACTGGTCGGTTGTATGGACGACCTTTGACATTATGGAGAGGTCGTCGGTCATCGACAGAGCATTCAGTCCTCCGCCATCCGATCTGAAGAGGACGAAGTAGGTATTGGGGATATAATTATATGTAAACCCGGCACTTATGCCGTCGGGGACATCGCGTTTCACCCCCTCGTCATTGGCGACATAGATGTTGGTGTTGCGGTAAGCAGACATCGGCCCTGGCGTCACAAACGTAATGAAACCGGGTTTTGATACTGTGTTTGAGCCGACTGCGTTCGTTGCGGTGAGGCTGACCGTATAGGTTCCTGCGGTCGCATATGTATGGACAGGGTTCTGCCTAGTTGCATTCGTGCTGTCCCCGTCACCGAAGTCCCAGAGCCATTCGATCGGATTGAGGGTTGACGTATCGTTGAACTGCACGGTCAAGGGTGCGGTTGTGCTGATCCTTGGGGATGCTTTGAAGGATACGGCCGGGGGATTGGAGTACAATGTAATATATCCGGTCTTACTTACCTTGTTGCTGCCCGCCGCATTGGTGGCTGTCAGTTTGACCGTATATGTTACGGTATCTGTCCCTGTTGTCGAGTACTGATGCGAGGGGTTCTGGAGGGTTGAAGTGGTGCCGTCGCCGAAGTCCCAGAGCCATGACGTGGGAAGACCTGTGGAGGCATCGGTGAACTGGACCGTCAGCGGGCTTTTCCCGGAGGTCACATCCGATGTGAAATCTGCTGATGGGGGAGCATAAACCGTGATGTATGCCGTTTGAACGTACGAAGTGCTGCCATAACTATGGGTTACGGTTAGGTTGACCGACTTTGATCCGGCAGATGTATAGGTGTGCAGGGGATTCTGTTCGTCCGAAGTGGTGCCGTCACCAAAATCCCAGTGCCAAGAGGTTGCCGTAAGGTCGGATGTACCGGTGAACTGAACCACAAGGGGTGCATTACCAACGGTCGGGTCTGCGGTGAAGCTTACCGGGCCGGCGAACGCATATAATACATGGTCTTTTTGACCATCTGCAACGGTCTTCTTACTTATAATATACAGTGTCCCGTCTGCACCTATTGATGGCGATCCTGAGATTAGTCCTTCTGTGGTATAGAACCATTTCAGGGACCCATCCGGATTTAATGCATAAATTTTGTTATCGTTACTGCCGATGTAAACCGTTCCATCTGCGCCAGCCGAGGGTGAACCATCGATTGGCCCTCCAGTTAAGTAGGTCCATTTCGGGGTACCACCCGGGTTAAATGCGTAAACTTTATAGTCACCATAATTCCCGATATAGATCGTGCCATCCGGTCCGATTGCAGGTGTTCCCTTTGAAAATGTCCCTCCGGCCGTGTAGCTCCATTTCAGAGTTCCATTTGGATTCAGGGCATAAACATTGTTATCAGCACTGCCGAAATAGATGGTTCCGTCTGTACCGATGGCCGCCGACCCGGTGATCGCACCACCGGTCAGATAGCTCCATTTCGGCGTTCCATCCGGGTTATAGGCAAACATTGTTTTGGTAGACTCACTTCCAAGGTAGATGGTTCCGTCATCTCCTATCGCCGGAGAGACATAATTTGCAGCTGATACCGTAGCAGTAGTATTTTTCCATTTTAGGACACCTGCAGCCGGATCGAGCGCATACAAGCCATCGCTGGCGAAATAGAGAGTCCCATCCGATCCGATAGCTGGAGAACCCCGTATCGTTTTAGCTCCTTTGGAAGCAGCGGGGGCTCTCCATTTACTAAGTCCGGTGTCGGGAGATCTCGCATAAAGATATTTTTTGTCATCTCCGAAATAGAGAGTTCCGTCTCTGCCTATGGCCATCGATCCGTATAAATAATCACTAGATGAACCAATCCCTACATCCCATTTTATAGTTCCGTTCGGATATATTCGATAGATATGAGTATCGAAACCTCCCCCGGTAAAGACGGATCCATCGGATCCAATAACAGGATTTGTATAAGGATGGTAACTGGTTACCACGTTACCCATAGTGCCAATTGAAGCGTTCCATCTGGTGGCATTTGTCTGCGGTCCGACAAAGGGGGATTGACCAGTGTTCTGGGGATCGTGCTGATATTTTGGCCATGGGGTATCGGCAAGGCCAGAACTGCCTGTTGTAACCGTGACGTAATCCGTCTTCAGCATCGAATTGCTGCCCGCTGTATTCGTGACAGTCAGGTTCACCGTGTAAGTATCGGCGGTTGTATAAGTATAGGACGCATTTTGCGTGGTTGCATCGACAGTGCCATCGTTGTTGAAGTCCCAGACCCATGATGTCGGGGAGTTCGTGGAGGTGTCCGTGAAACGCACGAACATCGGAACTGTCCCGTTTGTTACGCTCGCTGTAAAGCTTGCAATAGGTGCGACAGCGGGCTCCTCAGACAGCTTGATTGTGTCTGTCTTTATTTCAGAAGTGCTGCCTACGGGATTACTTCCCATTGCCTTTGTTACTTCAGCGGTCGGTGAAACTGCCGGGGTGACCGTCTCCGTGACTGGCACTGTTGTAGGCACATCCGTTGCCGTCTCTGTCAGGGTTGCCGTCTCCGTAACCGGTGGCATTGTCGCTGTTTCAATCACCGTGAGATTCGCATCCGGAACCGAAGAATTGTCAGCATCTGCCATCGCCGGGATCACCATCACGGCAAGAACCAGAAGAAGAACCAGCCCGAACCGGACCGGTATCCGGAGATTCCCGTGGCTCATGAGACCACCTGCTCCGCCAGCGTGCGGGAAGCGGGAAGTGCCGGTAAAGCCCGGCACATTCGGATGGTATCATGGGCGGTTGCCAGCGGTGCATACCCCGCCGCACCGGAACCTGCAAAAAAACCGGTCAGGACCGGGTTCGACAGGAAACGGTGGTTAGCAAGGGGGGGGGGGAGGGTAAAAAAGATTTCGATTTGCCATAATTATCAGAACACCGTTGCTTCTCAAATAAGAAAAGAGTTTCTGTTTTATTTTTTTATAAGGTAAAATATTTAGGTTTACGATTTTTGTATTTTTGAAAACAAAATATAAACGCTTACTCGATAAATTTGAAGATTAAAGGAACCGTACAGCGATCATTTCCTTGCAAAAGTAAAATATCCGTTTTGACCGTAACCGTGGATCTGTTTTAGGATCTTCGATAACAAAATGGAATACTCATATGACATTTTTTCCGGTCACGAAAACGAGCAGCAAGCCCTTTCCAGTTCCATCCTATCCACATCAAGGTGGTACCATTCTATTCGGCATACCCCCGTTGCCCCCAACCGACTCCTTCTCGCATATCTTTAGAGAAAACCCATGCATATGGTAAATATACGATCAGGTAATGAAATTCCCTATTCTCATCGAACAGGATGAAGACGGGCGGTATGGTGTGGAATGCACCGATCTACCGGGATGCATGACCGAAGGCGATACGCTCAAAGGAAGCAATCGAAAATATCAATGAGGTAATTGTCGGTTGCATCAAATCCCGGTTGAAGACAGCAGCGGATACGATCCATATCACTTCCATGCCTTCCCGCATGAGTACCGATGTCGATACTTCCGGAATACCGTATGCCTAATCTCCCGCGAGCCGGCGGAACAAAGCATATCGCTGCATTCATGTGGGCAGGATGGGTAGAGAACCCTGTTGAAGGCAGCCACCACTGACAAAAGAGGGAAGTCAGGTTCACCTTTCAATCCCGGTTTATGCTGAACGGGATATCGGTGTGGGATTGCTGCGCAAGCTTATCGATCAAGCCGGTATGACCCAAAAGTGTTCATTTGAGGGTCACGATTTACTGAACCTTTCCAGATATCCATAGCAGTGTTCATGGTGGGTTTGCCACAGGAGCCCATGGATAAAATATATCCATAGTAGGATTATTGTGCATATTTCAACAGGCAAAAATACGCCGGAATATGGGCAGGATATGCGGGCAGGGACCGGCATCAGTAACGATGACTGATTATTCCAGTTTCCGGATACAATGATTATTCGTTGCCAGGAAAAACTCTTCAAGGAGTTGATGCGACCGGCGAAGTGTTGTATTGGTCCGGATCTCGAAAAATTCCAGGTACAGTCCCAGGAAATCCCCTATTGTCTGCGAAAGCTCCCGGACCGAATCCGGATCGTACTTCAGGTAGTATACACAGGACTAATGATTATCCTGATGATACTAGAATCCTGCTCCTTCTTCTCCTGTGATCTCCGAGTTTACACTTCCGCACGGACGGGACCAACCCCTTGTCACATCGCGTATTCACGGCAACAGGTTATGTATCGGGTAGTTTCTGGATCGATGGATACTGGCTGAAATGATCATCAAACGAAAATGCCCGGGTCAGCCCGATCCGGGTCATCAGGGCAAAGGAGGTTGCATCGACATAAGAAAATTCCTTGTCGTTAAAATCAACAATGATCTTCTAGGCACATTTTTCATCCTCTTCTGATATCCTTTCGATGTCAAAAGATTCCCGGATCCTCCTGGTAATCTGGATTGCCGCTGATCGTCCCATCCTGTACAGGATAAGGGTATAGGTTTCAGACAGGATAAATTTCGAGGTAATCAGGGGAATCCTTTTTTGGAGAAGAGAATCAAAACAGAGTCTTGCCGCAGTATGATCGCAATCCGACCGGTTAATCAACGCTTAAAATGCGCTTGTATCGACAAAAACCGGAAATTTATTTGCAATAGAGATACGTGTCATGATCCCGTCCATGGATTCCCGGGGTGTCAAAACTCCCGATACACTCTGAAAAAGACGCTTTCCGGGAGTCTCTCTTTTTTTTCCCTTTTAACGGGGAAATAATACGAATCTCGCCATCTGCCAGATCCAGTTCCACTTCTCCATCGATCCCCGCTTTTTTCAGGAGGTCGTGAGGGATATAGAGCCCTGATGAAATTTTTGTTTTGATTTTCGGTATGATCGATACCCCCTTTTGATTATTATATAGAGTATACGTGAGATGGAGAATAAATAGGTCGTGCAAGAACATTGGCTAAAAGTCCCTACCGGACAAAATTATCTACAGGTTATTATATCAATTTTGTTAATCTGACGATATCGGTACTTCAGCAAAGAGAGAAAGGAATTTTATTGCAGAAGCACGTTGCAGATAAGATCCTTTTCCTTCATACCGAAGAGGGAGAGGATTCCGCCGCCCCCAAATGGTGCCCCCGCAGCGGCTCAATGACGATTTTTCAGATATAACGTTGATGAAGGCACTTCTGGATACTCCCGAGAGAACGAAAATCTTCGATGCTCATCGTACCTCCAGCCGCTTTAACGCGGATGCCTCATCTTTACTGCCTCACTGAGATGCGGGGGAGCACGCCCCGGGAGTGAGGGGCGAAGGGGGGTCGCCGTGCCCCGCCCGTAGTGACGAAAGTGCAGGGTTGATATTGTCAACATCTGATTAGATCCCAAGCACTCAAACTGTAGAATTACTATCCAACGGATGACGTCAAACCGTAGCCGGTTGCCGGTTTTACCACCACATTCAGGATTGATACTTTACCCGACATTGGATTGTTAATCCTCATAGAATCTTATACTTTTAACCAATTATTGGACACATTTATTACCCCCAGAATATCCATAAACACTCCTGACTTTTTAATTTCGATACGGTAACTACGAATCACCGATCTCGTAAATACTTCGCTGTCTGCCGGCAACGAACCGATTTGAGATACTTTTTTATAGAATGCCCGTATAGTAAGGCAAGGTGAGAACATGAAGATAAGCGCAAGAAACCAGATACCAGGCACCGTCAAATCGATCAAGAAGGGTCCTGTAAGCACCGAAGTCGTGATTACCATCGGTGGTGGCCATGAGATGGTCTCTTCCATCACTACCCATTCTGCGGAATCCTTAAAACTGAAGGAAGGATCGAAGGTCTACGCAATCGTCAAAGCCTCCGAAGTGATGGTCGGAACCGATTAAAAAAACTTTTTCTTATTTTTTTTAGAGGATACGTCCCGATTAAAACCGGGTCGCAAGAAGAGCATCCAGATATTCTGATGGGTACGCCCCGCCATCTGGGGCAAACCAGATCTCGATTTTTGGTTCTCCGACGATGCAATGGAGTTCGACAAGCCCGAATTTGTGAATGATGTTCACCGGGACGGCTGCTGTCTCCCGCACGTAGAGTTCCTCGTTCCCTAAAAAAGCTGCAATATCATCGTGCGTTACCGGGTGGGAGAGGTGGTATTCCCGGCGTATCCAGCCGGGATAGGGTGGGACAGGGTTCGGGAATGGGGATGGCATGATGGTATGTGTATCTGCGAGTTTCAGGTTATTATTCCCATCTGCCGGCACAACCGGGTGAGAACCTCTCCGGAACCCGCTGGCATTTCGTATACCGGATTTCATCTCATCCAGGTATCCTCCCCTGGTATTCTGCATGAACGCCGTTACGCCGGGCCGGTCCACGTATAAGAAATGAACAAAATCCTTGATGGGTACCTGTTTGTAAAAATTCTGGTGAAGGAGGATTCGTCCCCGTTATTGTCCTACTCGCTGTAATAACCTGGTGGACACATCCCCCCGGGCCAGCATGCGCATCGGCCCGGAACGGCGTTTTACTTGCTGTACAATTCCAGACATACTGTTTCCTGCAGTCCGGGCATACTTCCGAACACAGACGTACCTCACGAGGAAAACTGATAAAGGGGAATCTACATTTCGGACAGGTTCTTGTTGGCAATGCATTAGGGTGTGTGGCAACGGATTCTACCCGTGACTTGAAGTCCTGGCTGGGGTCGTGCTTATCAGCGTGAGATGATATTCTTCGGGCAGTCATCGTTGCCACTGGTGTCAGTGCTTCTGGCGTTTTGACAACGCATATCCGTCCAGCTGGTCACCTGTTTTTGATCACCTTTGACATAGCTCCAGGACAGGATTCCTTGCCGGGGAATGCGTCATCACCACTCTCATTGGTTTCAGAGCTATATATATTTAATGAATCTCGTTTATCACTTGTCAAAATTAAATATTTACTGTTTACTTATGGACAATTAACGGCACAAAAAACAATCTGCCGGGTGCCCGGGCATACAGGAACCGGTCCTGCCGCATCAGGCATATGAACTGGTCAATCATCATCGTCATGCCGCTGCCCGCCCTGATCATGGCGGTGACGGTGTCCTTTTCCCGACCCGTGTCCCTGGTGTCCGCCATCACCGTCTTTATGTGTTCGTTCAAAGACGACTCCCTCGTTCGTTTTGACCTCAATACCATCAATGACGACCGTCTTACGGGAACCGGAAGCCTCCCGGATCGAGACCGCATCACCGGGCCGGATCGTCACATCCTTCAATTTCTCCCGTTTCCCGTGCATCTGGATCTCCTCGATCCGTACATGCGTTCCGAACGATTTCTTCAGTATCCGCTGGATAACGCCCGAATGGACCATCTGGCGCATGCAGTTTGCGGGAAGGAACCGCTGTCGGAATCCCATCATGGGTTCATTCCGTACGGTCTCGGCGATTCCTTCGAACGCGATCTCATGGTACGCCCGTATGTCATGAACCTTCGGGCTCTTTCTGCCAACAGCCGGTCCGACTGTATGGCAGGCAAGGATCCCGGTCACCGGATCTACCGACAGGACGCGGAGCACGTGCTGGATTGGGCAGCTGGGTACGACCGGGCGTCCCCGGATAATATCTCCGGGCATGATCTCCCACCGTTCGATGAGATCGACCCGGAGCGGCTGGATAAACCGGCGGGCAGAAGGTTCGGCAGGGAACGGTTTCACCACAAAATCATAATCGAACCCGGATATATCAACATCCGGAGAAACGGGGGGGGTCAGCACCCGGTCTGCACAGGACTGGCGCGGGTAGTACGGGCAGTCCCGGAGATCCTTCTTCCCCTGCCATGCTAATGCGAGAAAACTGCTGCACTCCGCAACCCCGCAGGCACCGCAGTTCCGACCGGGCGGCTCCCATACCATGAACCTTCACTCTCCCCGGTAGAGATCGTCGGCGCTGTCAAGGCTCTTTAAGATCCCGTAATGGTGTTGCCACCCGATCTCCTTCTTCCCGACGCAGATAGTACACACTCCCAGGGGCGGCATACCCCGGAGGACAATTTCATCCGGGGTGGTAATATCGGGACCTGCCCGTATCGCCTTCATCAGGAACCTGAGTCCGGTACCGTGCACCGCGTTCGTCTCAATAATATCAACCGACGGAGCCACTTCCCGTACCCGTTCCCGGAATACTTCTTTCTCTGCCTGCGAGATCAGGTCAACCTTGGTGACAACCGCAATATCGGCAAGGGCAATCATCGGCGCCATCTTGAGAGGACTGTTCGTCCCGCTGACCGCAGACAGAACGACAACGCCAAGTGCCTGCGTAGTATAGGGTGTGCAGCGGAGACAAAGCCCGGCACTCTCGACAATCAGGATACCGGCACCGAGATCGTCTGCCCATGAGATGGCATCGCGGAGCACCAGGATCCCGGTATGGTCCGGGCAGACATCCCCGGAGTAGACCTTCCGGGTGGGGATCCCGAACTCTGCTGACAACTCCTCGTCTTCAAACGCCCGCACGACATCGATCTTGAGAAACGCGATGGCATACTCCCCGGTAAGCTGCCGGATGATCTGGCGGATCACCGCAGTCTTCCCGGCACTCGGGGGACCGGCAAAGATGATGAGTTTCATGATGGCGGCACCTCCCCGTCCAGGAGTTCCCCGGCACGGATTTTCTCCCGCATCCGGGAAAAAAACCCGTCCATTTCAGAGATCCGGGCGAGGATCTTCTTCTCACGCCCGTCCGGGGTGAGGATCGTTTCTACCGCACCGTTCCGCATCACGATACGACGGTCCGAAAGGAGCGCAAGAAGCGGATCGTGCGTGACAAAAAGAACCGCTTTGTTGTTGCTTTTCAGGGAGGCAATCACGTTTTCCTTGAAGATCCCCCCGCTCTCCACTTCATCGAGAAGGATAATTGGGGCACTGGAAATAAAAATGGCATCAGCGATTAAAAGTGAACGGGTCTGTCCCCCGGAGAGGGAGGTCATGCGCATCTGTGCGGTAATCTTCTCCCCGGTAAACTCGTTTGCGAGCGTGATCGTGCCTGCGGTGCGGGACTCATCCGGGATCCTGCGGGCTTTCACATGCATCTCTAAAAATTCCTGAACCGTAAGATCTGCCAGACACTTGGTATTCTGGGTGATGAGGGCAATGGGTTTCCGCGCAGGGTCCCGCACCATTTCATCGGGGGGCACTTCCCCATTGACAAGGATCGTCCGTCTGGTCACGGTATCTTCACATGCAAAGACTTCTATGTCATTAATAAACGCGGTCTTCCCGGAGCCGGTCGGACCGACAATCGAGACCATGTCTCCGGCATGTATCGTAATCTCTTTAAATGATTCAATCGTCCCGTCTTTAGCCCGCCCGGGAAGGACGGTTATTGTCGTAATTGCAAAAGGTTCCATACATACTCCCGATTATTCATCTCACGGTTCCCTGCCGGACAGACTCCTGCACCCATCCGGTTCCTGGCGGGGGATATAACTCCCCACCATTGGGAACACATTCACATCTTCTTCCACAGGATCACCCCGACTCCGATAACACCGACAACGATGAGGGCATCAAGCAGGAGCTCAGCAACCTTCGTCCCGACGGGTGAATAGCCGCTTGTACCCGGTGTGGAGGTAATTGTCATCGTCCGGACCGGTGCAACGGTTTGTTGTTGAGTGGATCCGGTTGAACTCTGCCCGGCATCATACTGGTCTGAGGAGATCCAGCCGTCCCCTTCGGAAGCCGGTGTTTCGGTTACCCGTATGTACGCCGGGAGGGTGAGATTGAACACTTTTCCCTCCGAGGTAGCCACGGTCAGGTTCACGGAGTAATTCCCAATCGTATAAAAAACGAACGCGGGGTTCTGATCTCCACTGTCCGGAACGTTGTCCCCGGAAAAGTCCCATGCCCAGCGTGAAATATTTTTAATCGTCGAGGTATCGCGGAACCGGACCGTAAGCGGGGGAACACCGGTTGTCAGGTCAGCGGTGAAATTGACCCGGTAGGAACCTGAACCGGTGACCGGACTGCTGCTATCGCTGCCCCCGCTATCCCCTCCTGAAGTACCCGGCAAACTGCCCCCGGATGAAGACGTGACCGTTATGTAATTGGATTGTGTCTTTGTGGCTGTTTTACCCTGGTGGGTTGCAGCAGTCAGGGAAACTGTATAGGTATCCTCGTTTGTGTACGTATGTACCGGGTTCTTCTCGGTTGAGCTGCTCTCATCACCAAAATCCCAGTACCAGCTCTCGACCGACCGGGTAGTAGTATCATTGAACTGCACGGTGAGCGGGACTGCCCCCGAGGTCACATTCGCCGTAAAATTTGTGTCCGGTGGATTGAATACCGGAAGACTTCCTACAACGGTCGGGAACTCTGATGCGCGGTCGGCATAATCCGGACCCAGAACCGTATACCCGCTGACCATGGAAGGTACATTGCCTACCGACGTGAGCCCGTTTGTCCATGAAATACCATGCCCCTGGGGGGCGTTGTCACTCCAGGCGTACGTATTGAACGTGGTAACCGTATCCAGGTTTTCAATCGAATATTCAACTTTTACCGCACCGTAATTTTCAAGGGTGGTAATATCGAGAGCTCCGTTCGAGCCGAGATTCCCTGCCTTGAGATCGACGAACATCAGTTTCCACAGGTTGGTGGTGTCGGTCATATCCTGCCCGTAATACAGCGGGTAATCCGCCGGGAGGTTATTCCCGGCAGGTTTCCAGGTCTGCGATCCATAGACAAACTGTGACTTGGTAAACGTCTCGTCAACGACATTTGGATGGTAGGTTATCTGGGACAACGCCGGTTGAGCACCCATCACACCGCTCGGTATCCAGGAATACCCGCTGGATTTTATGTGGATTGCGTAATTGTCGGGGATTGAACCCTTCACTGCCACGAGGAGAATAATATCGTCGTCGTATGCCCTGCCGCCCGTATTGGTGATATAAAAGGTACCGGACTGGGACGTAGTGGTAGTAACATCACCAAAGTTCGGCGGAGCTGTTGAACTCCCTGCAATATGGAGGGCATTGATCCCTCCCCCGTTGGTCTGGTTGAACTTGAAATAATAATACCCGGTTGGCTGGTTCGCAAAGGCAAGATTGCTGATACTGCTTTTTCCCGGGAATATCCCCCGTGCAGGAGGGAAATCACCTGCCGCTGCGGGCAGGATGCAGCATATCGTGAGAAAAAAAACGAATGCTACGGGTATCCATATATTCGTGCAATGAGATTCTGGTTTCTGATCGTTCATGAAGAATGCCCCGGTATACCGTTAACCTATAATAGTTTACTCACTCCTCTTCAGTAAACTGACTGGATAACATTTTTTATTTGAGAGTTTGTAAATATATCCCCATGATGAAGAGTACTAATCCTGTTAACCATGAAGATTTTCAGGACCTGTAACCGGGGGTGCATTCTTCCGGTAACGGGAGATTGCGCCGGAAGATCACCCGGAGACGACGGCTTTCCTGCTCCACCAGGCAAACCGGTATTTTATGATCATGGGTTAAGGGGTCGAGAAAACCCGTGACTTTAGTCACGGGATGAATCGAACCCCTTTGTCGTCCTTTCTCCATGGTC
>JAQTSH010000171.1 GCA_028711405.1 Methanoregula sp. | reverse complement strand
GATCAAATAAAAATTTGTGTCTTGTCAGTCCCTCTTCACGATTTGTTCAGGTTCCATTCGGGTTTGCGGAAATGATAGATGATCAGGGGCCATATGCCAAGAACAACTATCCCAACGATCAGGATCAACGAATACATACCTTGGCGCAGCCCCATCCCGGTCGGTTCGACAAAACCGATAAAGAATGCGGCGATACTCGCGAGGACGCCGATGATGCCCACGAGCGTGATACAGGGAACCCGGAACCCGCGTTTGACGTCAGGTGCAATCTTCCGCAGGCGCATGGCTGAAAAGAACATCAGTACGTACATGATCAGGTATAGCTGGACTGCCATCGCTGAAAGGATCCAGAACGCAGAACTGACGGACGGTAAGGATGCAAAGAAAACCGCGAGGATAGAGACGATGATCCCCTGCACAATCATGATATTCACCTGCATCCCGGATTCGTTTGTCTTCTGGAACCAGGGCGGCAGGTAACCCGCCTGTCCGACCATTAAAAGACCCCGGCTGGGACCGGGGATCCAGGTAACCACAGAGGCGAGTATGCCAATCACGATCAGGGCAGAGAGAATATTCACGCCATAGGGAATGCCAAACTGGTTGAAGAACACGTCCAATGCCTGCATCACACCGGTGGTAAGCCCGATGTTTGCCGACGGGAGTGCAATGGATATGGCAAGCGTCCCCGGTATAAAGATGAGCAGGATTAAAAGTGATGCGAGGAGGATCGATTTCGGGAACTCCTTTGCAGGGTTCTTCATATCCGTCACATGCACCGCGTTCATCTCCATACCGGCATACGAGAGGAAGTTGCTGATGATAAGAACGATCCCGGCAACCCCGGCGAGGGACGGAATCCAGTCGGACGCTGCATTGGTTGGCATGTCCGAATGTCCCCCGGTGGTGACGAAGAGAATCGCCAGTATCACGAGGACGAAGACCGGGATGAGAGTCCCGATGATCATCCCTTTGCTCCCGATCGCGCTGAATGCGGCGACTCCCCGGAACGCGATCAGGGTCGAAATCCAGAAGACCACAAGGATGACAATCCCGATAAAGAGCCCGTTGTTCGCAAGGTTCCGGTCAAAAATGTACGCAAGGGCGGTTGCAAAGAACGCGAGCTGTGCAGGAAACCAGACTACGTTCTGGATCCACTGCTGCCAGATGGCAAAGAACCCTGCACGGTCTCCATATGCCGCTTTGACCCACCCGAACACTCCCCCCTCCCAGCTGCTGGCAAGTTCCGCCGCGATCAATGCAGTTGGGATGAGAAAGACGATTGCCGGGACGAGATACAGAAGGATGGAGGCAAGACCATACGGCGCCATCGCAGGAAGACCACGGATGCTTGCAACGGCACACGTTGTTAAGAGTGCCATCGTGATCCAGCTGATCGCCTTTGTCGGCGCTGGCGTCGTTGTTTGGGGCTTCGTTTCCTGGGACATAGTGCTCGGTCTTCTCCTTAATGATGGAAGCTGGTGCCGCTGTCCTTGTCGAGAACGGGCACGGGCTGTTTCTCAAGGCGGGGCAGTTGTCGTTTCATGTCGTCTATCAGCATGTCCGCAAGGTCATGGGTGAACCCCTGCCTGACGACAATGCGGAGGACTGCGAGGTCTTCGCGGTTCTTCGGCATCGTATATGCAGGGACCAGCCATCCGCGTTCACGCAACGCGTTGGACACATCGAACACCGTGTAATTTTTTATCTCATCTTTCAGTTTGAAGGCGAAGACCGGGAGTTGATCCCCTTTTGTGATCAGTTCAAACGGTCCGAGTTTTGCAATCTTCTCTGCGAGTGTCATCGCCACATCCCGGAGCGATGCCATTACCCGGGTATATCCTTCAACACCAAGGCGCAGGAAGTTGTAATACTGCAATATGATCTGGGATCCCGGTCGCGAGAAGTTGAGGGCAAACGTCGGCATATTGGAACCGAGGTAGTTCACCCAGAAGATGAGATCTGCCGGTAATGCCTGCGCGTCCCGCCAGACAACCCAGCCCACACCGGGATAGACCAGACCATATTTATGACCGGATGTGCTGATGGATGCAACGCGGGGTAACCGGAAGTCCCAGACGATCTTTTTATCGATAAACGGTGCGATCATCGCACCGGAAGCGCCATCAACATGGATATGGATATCAAGACCCGTCCGCTTTTTCAGGTCGTCAAGTGCATCGCTGATCTCCTTGACCGGCTCGTACGAGCCATCGAATGTCGTGCCCAAGATCACGGCGACACCGATCGTGTTCTCATCGCAGAGTTTGATCGCTTCCTCTGCGGAGAGGTGGAACCGGTTTCCTTCCATGGGAACAAGCCGCATCTCGACATCCCAGTAGTTGGCAAACTTCTCCCAGCAGACCTGCACATCGATGCCCATGACGATGTTGGGTTTGTCAATTGGTTTGCCTTCAGCTTTTCGCTTGTGCTGCCACCTGCGCTTGAGTGCCAGCGCTCCGAGCATGCAGGCTTCGCTCGAACCTGTGGTGGAGCACCCGGTTGCCTGCTCGGCATCAGGGGAGTTCCAGAGCCGGCTGAGGATGTTCACGCACCGCATCTCGATCTCTGCCGTCTGCGGGTACTCATCCTTATCGATCATGTTCTTATCGTAGGTTTCGGATGCAAGTTTCTGAGCCTGTGGCTCCATCCAGGTGCCGACAAAGGTGGCAAGATTGAGCCGGGCATTTCCATCGAGCATCAGTTCGTCATGAATGATCTGGTATGCGAGATCCGGGTCCATCTCCCCTTTTGGCAGTTCGTGCCGGGGGATCGTCCTCTTTCCTTCCCGGACAAAGATTGGATCGATCGTCAGATCGGTCTGTCGCCTGGCGGGTCGTTTCGGGTGTTTCAGTGCCATCGAGTAGTACTCCAAAAGACTTGCTTGATTTTTTAAGATATAAATGTTTTTGAAATATTTTTACGAAAAATGCAACCACGTCATACAAATAGTGGAAGAGGTGTGAGTACTCTTCACCGTGCTGCACCGCGTTTCTTCCTCTCCCGGTGCCCACTCATCCAAACTCCTTTCTCTTCTTATCATCAATACTGGATATGATACAATGATCACCGTGCGGATGCTGAAAGCGGAGGATGTCCCGCTCATAAAATCAAGTCCACAGTACCCTCTGGAATTTGCCGAACTGGATTATGCCCTGCGGGATGGAGGCTGGCTTGATTACTACGCTGTAAAGTCCGGAACCGAGATCCTTGTGGCTGAGGACCAGGATGTAATGGTGGGTTTTTCTGTCCTGTCAAGAGAGGATGCGGGGGGTGCAGAGTTCCGGATCGCGGTTCTTCCGGGAAAACTCGGGAGGGGACTCGGAAAGACGATCGCTCTTCTTACCCTGAAGCAGGGGTTTTCGTATCCGGACATATCCCGGATATGGCTGATTGTACGAAAAAATAATCTCCGTGCGATGAAGTTATATGAAACCCTGCACTTCAGACGTACTGGTGAATGCACCGAAGAGGTCAATGGAAAATGGGTGGAGTTTTACCGGATGGAGATTGACAAAGAGACTTTTTTTTGTGAGTCCATGAAGACGTGTACCCTTTTGTAGTACGCCAGAAGGGAGAGATATCCGATCATCGTACCCGGTTCTGACGGCGCACACCGTGTGCCAATGCTCATTGTAACTTTTCGCTGGTATCGCTATTGTCGTCCCTGCAAAAACAAGACAGCCTGCGGATGGCTGATTGCTCTCATTTTTACGGGGGACGGATTGACCCTCCGGGCGTTTCGGGTCACCCCATCTATCATCACCATGAGCGGGGGATGTCGCGATCAACGCGGGCACCTGTTCCCGACCGGAAACCTTTCCCCCACCTCCACGGATCTCGCGGTTCACCGTATCTCCGTTACGTGTGAGGGGTCGGATTGGAATTGAGCGATCGCCCTGTATCCACCGGAGGGTGGGGGTTTCATCTCCTGGCGGGGGTATGCTGCGATGCACCTGCCTGCAATGCACTACAGGGCAGCCGGTACCCCTCCGGTCAGGGGGTTCTGGAGCATGGTGGATGATCGCACCGTGTCGATGATCCGATACCGCAGGGGCGGGTTCTCATCACCTGCCCGTATAGGGCGATGCAGTATGGGAGATGGAGAACGAAACACGGGAATGAGAGAGATACAAAGGATACTGAGCGAGAAAAGGAGTTCTGGAAAATGAGAGAGAAATGGGCCCGCTGAGATTCGAACTCAGGACCTCCGCCATGTCAAGGCGACGTCATAGCCAACTAGACCACGAGCCCGCATAGGTATGATGCTCTATAACATCTGTCATCCTATTATTAAAAAATAGTGTAACCCGAAGCCGGGGAATGCCAATACCCTGGTGTGCCAGACAGAACCGGTTCTTAGCGGGTAAAAGATCGGGTTGCGCCGGACTTCTTCGGGGGAGCGGGGTGATTCCGGAGTCAGGGGTGTGAGCCCGCTCGCCGTGCCCCGGTAGATCCCGGCTACTTTTGCGATTGGTTGTACGAGCGTTTCAGTTTCCATGATACTTCTCCTTTTTTCGTTCGTGTTCGTCACGGAGCGCGGTAAACTCCTCG
>JAQTSH010000170.1 GCA_028711405.1 Methanoregula sp. | reverse complement strand
AGTTCTCCTGATGACGGATTTTTGATTTTGTGTTTTTACGCTCATGGGGGATGAGACACGAGACGCGGGGGCTGGACCTGAAATTTCATTTATCAAATAGAATCCTGCACGGCACAATTTGTCTTCGAGCGCGAAGCCGCAGAAGGTGCAGGTTGCGAAGTGCACCGGTTCGACACCATCGCGGGATTAAACACCGGTGTCGCCCTCATCATGGCAAACACGGTACTAGCAACCGCACACAACGGGACCCCCATCAACGACCCGGACGAGGACGGGTTCTCCGCGACCCTGAAGTGTCATGACCCGAACGGTGAGATCTACTCCGTGACCTTCACCCGGGACCAGATCAGCGTCTCGTCCTACTCGGACGATGCGATCCTCGGGAAGGTTGAAACCTGGGCAGACACCGTCACCGCCCTCGCGTGAGGTGGTGACGATGGAGAACGAATTCATCATCACCGGGGCGTTTCCCGGCGCCGGGCTGCTCGCGTTTGTGATCATCCCGGGACTGCTGGTCATCTGGGACCGGGTCCTCGATCACATGGAATGGTAAGGGCTAGCTGAGAATAACCAGGGCGGGGGGAGGTTCCTCCTGCGCCGGGATTTTTAAATCCAAGTGCTTTTGCGCCCGTGCCAAAAAATGCATCTTTTTTATGCCGATTCGATCAGAACCGATTTAAGGCTGGCTTGTGGCACCCGTTCTGATACCCGGAGAAGTTCTATCCCGATAAGGTTATTCTGATCATCGTAGTCGAGAATTACCCCGGGTTTCACCTCTTCTGAGTCATGGATACGGGTGTCAGAGAGGCGCATATAGACCGCATCAGCATCTGGATCTATAGTTACTTTCATAGTTGTACTCTCCTGTCAAAGAACACCGTGATTAATTATTTTCCAAATTCCCGGAGAGAATTGTGATCCCTCCCTAAAAAAAGAGATCCCGTTATTTCACATATTCCACACCGGGCAGATCTTCAAACTCCCGGTCGCCGGTCAGGATAGGAATACTCAGCCGGTCCGCAACGGAATATCCGACGCAGTCGATTGTCGACAATTTCTTTCCTTTACCAGATGCCCACTTTCTCATGGTCGCACCTGAACAGTAATCTTGATCCCCGGTTGTCTGGAGGGTCACCATCTTTCTTACTGTTTTAAGAACGTGGGATGCTGTCGCCGGATACTCCCTGCACACAGCAAATGCTACTTCGCAGATATTGAATTCGGTCGTAATCAGTCGTACGGATTGGAACGACCGGTAATTTTCATTCCCTTTTAATATCTCGATACGTGCGTACGAATCGGCAAAATAAGAGGACATGATTTAGTCGCGCAGCTCGTCCCTGAATGCCTGTGTATCGATCTTCCAGTCCGGGAGCAGACCGAAAAATCCTTTTGCGGTGGTTTTCTTCTTTGCGGCCCGGGCTTTCTTCCCGGTACCTGCAGGAACCTGAACCGGCGTGTGATTCTTTATCATTGTCGTCATAGAGCGGTACCTGTTCACTATGTTTCGTGTTGTAAATGAAATAGATTTCTTCCTGCGGGCAGGATCTTTGGTTCAGGAAATTTTCCTGTAGCCGCAGGCTGGCATTTCAATCCTTTTAATATGAAAGTCGGCAAGCCGACTTTCATTACGATTTGTCTGAATCCGTACGGTTCATCCGGGTTTTTATTGATTTATAGTGCTTTTTAGTTTCGTGAACAGAGAGAATCTCGTCGTCCTCTGCCTCTTCCATGAATATGGCGAGCCCGTAGTCTTCGATGAAATCTTCCATCCGGTCGAAGGTTTCAAGGTCGACAATCACCGCCTGCTTCTGGTTCCAGGCGTCTGTAATATATCTCCGGGGTATCGCTGCCATGCCTGTGTCATTCCAGTGTTTATGGGGGAACGTATAAGGGGGTTGTGCCGGAGAAGAGAGTCTTATGCTCACCGGGGCTCCGGCATGAGACGAGGGGGCTGGGCCTGGAGTTTAAAAATTCAGATACATTAATTAAACGATAAAGAGAATTAAGCAAATAATCATTTGTAGATTTTCTTTTGGGGCGCATAATATGGCTGAATTTATCCCGGATCGTCTTCCTTCAAGTGCCAGTCGGGGAGAAGAACGTACTTTCGCTTTTTTAAAGAAACTTCCGGATGATTATCTTGTCTATTACGAACCCAATATCGATAACCGGCATCCGGATTTTATTGTCATTGCGCCGGATCTCGGGGTCATAATTATTGAAGTGAAAGGCTGGTATCTCGACGATATCATCAAGGGTAATCATTCGGAGATCACCATCAATACCCAAAATCGTGAGCGCCAGGAGATCCATCCGCTCGAACAGGCACGGAATTACATGTGGAGATTGGCTGGGGCGTGTGAGAAAAGCCCGGGCCGCTCCCTCCTTCTCCACAAGGATGGTCACCATAAAAATAAGTTCATTTTTCCGTTCTGTCATTTTGTTGTATTGTCCAACATCTCCCGTGACAATATTTTACGGCGCAAGGACCAGAACGTATCGGAAATTTTTAAGACGGATACTACCCTGTTCCGGGATGAACTGGTAGCATTTGAACATGCATCCGCCGATGAGATACGAAATACTCTGATGCGGTTTTTTGATCCTTTCTGGTCAATAACCCCTTTAACATCGCAGCAGGTGGATGTCCTCCGGTCCATCATTCATCCGGAAATTATTCTCAGTTACCTGCCTTCAAAATCCCTGACCGAAGCGGAAGCGGAGAAATGTTTCGATCTGGTTGTGCTTGACCGCCGGCAGGAGAACAATGCCCGGAAGATCGGGGAGGGGCATCGTATTATTTATGGGGTTGCCGGTTCCGGGAAGACGGTCCTTCTTGTCGCACGGGCAAAATGGCTGCACGAACGGGATCCCCATGCAAAGATTCTGCTGCTCTGTTACAATGTAGTCCTGAGCGTGTACCTGAAACATGTACTCAAGGACTACCCCGGGATCAATGTCTTTCACTTCGATGGGTGGGTGAAACATAACGGAATTCCTCCCCGTGATATCGATACCGTAACCGGGAATCTTGAGGAGGATCCGGTTCTTGGGAGCCGGTTACTTGAGCATCTTCGGGAGTATGACGGGGATTCCCGAAGGTATGATGCGATTTTAGTGGATGAGGCTCAGGACTTCCCGCCTATCTGGTTCTCGTGTATTTTAGAGGCACTTACCGATCCCCTTGATGGCGATCTGCTGATCGTCTGTGATGGCAATCAGGGAATCCGGCTCATCGATTCAGTGAGCTGGAAATCCCTTGGTATCAAAGCGCAGGGCAGGACAATTCACCAGGTGTTTGATCTCGACCGGAATTACCGGAATACCCGGGAGATCCTCAGGCTTGCAGCGCATTTCACGGCGAAAAATGTAAAGAACAACGAGGATTCCATCTCGATTGTGCCGGTTGATCCAAGTCAGGCTATCCGGAGGGGACCCATGCCGATACTCATCAGATGCAAGAATCATGCGGATGAATGCAAGAGGATCTCCGGTATCGCAAAAGGTCTCCTCAACGGGGGTGTTCCGTTCAACGAGATCAATATTGCCTTACAGCCCCAGGATATGGGAATCCTCTACATCAAAAAACTGCACAAAGACAAGGAGATCTTTAAAGATTTCCTAAAAGATCTCGGCACCCTCGCTCCTGTCACGTGGCTGAATGAGGATTACTATTCCCGGATGAAGGTTTTTGAACCATCGATTAAAGTTCAGACCGTGGCTTCTGCCAAAGGGCTCCAGTACCGGGTGGTCTTTGTGATGTGGACAGACCTGTTTGAACCGCGTACCCGGGCGGATCGGGATCTACAGCAGCGGTTCCTGTATGTTGCCATGACCCGGGCGTCGGATGTTCTGATTGTGACATATTCGAAGGAGAATGAGTTCATTCAGAGAATGGTAAAGAGCGGGGATGCGGTGGGGAAGTGAGGATTTGACGTGCATCGGGGCTCCGCCCCTCGCCGCGTGGATCAGCCTTGGATTTTCATCGGCAAATAGAAAAGATCAAGAGCATTAAGAGCCTTCAGTTCACTATGGAATCGTTTGATCTCCAGAATTTCAAAACGATCAACGCGATTATCGAGCGGGACAGCAAGGATGCGACCTACAAGTTTGCATTAATCCGGGGATCTATCGAAGTTTTCCAATACTCTGATCATTACAAAAAAGAAAAACCTGATGGAGTAACATTTCCCTTGGGATTGCTCATCGAGCGCTGGTTTCTCTATTATTATCCAATTTTTGAGAGCGAGATTTTTATTCCTCAAATGGGAGCCGACACGCGATACAATAACCAGGAATCTTCAAAACCGAAATTCAGGGCAGCGTTCGATCCAATTATCGATTATTACCGGGAAAACGGCGGAGGTTTCTCAGAGTGTTACAGCGACTACCAGAACGGCAGGATTCCTTCTGATATCAGGGGCGATTTTCTGGCAATGTGCGTGCAGATCAGGGATACTATCGTTGATATGCCCATGTATCACCTGGGGTATTCCCTCAGGCAAAAACACAATGAGATTTTCGAAGCCCGGAAAGGGAGGCCTGGTCGCGGTGTGAAAACCCCGGTTGATCCCACATTTCTGA
>JAQTSH010000169.1 GCA_028711405.1 Methanoregula sp. | reverse complement strand
GTTACGCAAACATCGCGCCGCCGACCTCGGGAAGTCCCCGGCGGAAATCCAGTCCGACCTTGTCGATGGCAAGGAGGAAATCGTCCTGGGTGATTGCCGTTCGATCTTTTCTGATCGCAAACATTCCTGCTTCCATACATATTGCATGGAGGTCTGCCCCGTTCTTTCCATCGGTGAGCCGGGCGATCTCATCCAGATCGACATGGGTATCCATGGTTAAAAGACGGGTATGCACTTTTAATATCGAGAGTCTTCCACACTCCTCCGGAAGCGGGATCTCGATGATCCGGTCAAACCGTCCCGGACGGAGCAGCGCCCGGTCAAGGATATCAATCCGGTTCGTTGCTCCGATGATCTTCACATCCCCCCGGTTCTCGAAACCGTCCATGCCCGCGAGGAGCTGCATCAGCGTGCGCTGGACTTCGCGGTCACCGGAAGTATTCGCCTCGGTCCGGGTGGCACCGACAGCATCAATCTCGTCGATGAAAATAATCGTCGGGGATTTTTTCTTTGCGATCTCGAAGAGCTCACGGACGAGACGGGCGCCTTCCCCGATATATTTCTGGACCAGTTCCGAGCCGACAACCCGCATGAAGTGCGCATTCGTTTCGTGCGCGACCGCTTTTGCGAGGAGCGTCTTTCCCGTGCCCGGCGGACCGTGCAACAACACCCCCTTTGGAGGTTCGATACCGATACGGGAGAACAGGTCGGGGCGCTTCAACGGCAGTTCCACCGCTTCACGGATCTCGTTGATCTGCTCTTCCAGACCCCCGATATCTGCATATGTTTCATTGGGGGAGTCGACGAGTTCCATGCCATAAATCTGGGCGTCGAAGCTGTCCGGCAGCAGTTCCACGATCGCAAGCGACTGCTGGTTGAGCGTGACGCGGGCACCGGGTTTCAAATCTTCCTGGTTGATGGACGGAGAACTGCGTACCAGAAATCGCGGACCGGCGCTGCTCCTGACGACTACACGGGTGGAGTCGATCACATCAATGATGGTACCGATGATCAGCGGAGGTGTCCGTAAGAGTTCGCTCTCACTTTTTAATTTCCGGACTTCCCGCTCGTACCGGATCTTCTGCGTTTCAATATATCTCTTGTCAGCTTCTGATTGTCGCAATTGTTCACGGAGTTCCAGGTTGCGGGATTCAAGGATCCCCACCCGGTCGATCATCTGGATTTCAAGATCGTGTTTGTCGTTCTCGCTCTGCTGGAGTTGCTGGCGCAACTGGGTAGTGAGCGTGCGATAGAGATTGTTCAGTTCTTCAGGAGTCCGGGGTTCTGCTGCCTGCCGGATAGTATCGCCCATCTCGTTCCTCAAATAGCTATATAGGCAAATCAGGGTATAAAGTGTTTGTGAGTTTATGCAGTGCGAAATGTGTGGTGAACCGGTTCGCGGCATCCCAAAACTGATGCGTATCGAGGGAGCGGAACTCCTGGTATGCAGTCGCTGCGAGCGATATGGGACTGAGGTGCAGCAGCCCAAAAAGGCCGATGCACGGCGGGTTGGGTCCCGACCGGGGACCGGGGCGACGGGACCTGTCGTTCTCGCACCCGCACAGCGGAAGCGGGATATGTTTGATTACATGGGAGGCGATATCGTTGAAGATTATGCGGAGCGGATCAGAAAAGCCCGTATGGAGAGAGGACTCTCGCAAAAAGATCTCGCCATGCAGATGAAGGAGAAAGAACTCCTCATAAAGAAGATCGAGAAAGCCGAGCTGATCCCGGAAGAGGATGTCAGGAAGAAACTGGAAAAAGTCCTCGAGATCCACCTGGTGGATGCGATCAGCGACGAGGCTGAAAAGAAGACCCAGGGCAAGATCACCCAGACGCTTGGTGACCTTACCATCATCCGGAAAGTAAAAAAATAAGGCTCTCTCATTCTGGGGAAGTCTGCTTAATGGCATCTTCCCACGGAATTTTTCTGCGGGTTTTTCCCGGTGTTTGAGCCACCGGTGACATACGGGATGTTTGCAAATCCCGGAACATCCGGTATCGGGATGAATGACCGCAAGCCGGCTTCATTTCGGCATTGCCTGAACCTGAACGGTTCGTGTTTTCCTGGGGAACCTGCAAACCTGTGGTTCCCGCGGGGGTCATCACGTGTTTCGAGAATTCTCAATTCTCTCATATTGTTCCCGCCTATATGACCCAGCCGTGCACTCTCCATGAATCCACCGGTCTACGAACTGCCTCCCTGAAAAATACAATAACGTTCGACTACCGTGCAGGTGCAGATATATCACAGCGAAAACCCGCGTGGCGGTGTACGGGATAAAAGTGAATATTGATATTTTTTTTAGTTCATTGCAGACAGGTAACTGGATCAATCGATCTTTCTTTTTCCCATAGATTCGATATACATGTACTCTTTGCCCACTTCGATGCTTTCCTTCTTGTCCTCAGGGATCAGGATCTCGAAGTTGGTGTAGTCTTTCATGTCCATCAGTTGTGCCATGTTGCCGGCAATCGAGAGCACCTGCCCGCTCTTCCGTTCAACGATGGGCACATAGGTCTTTGCCGACACCGGCTGCACAATGGAGCGTTTCACGCCATCGAAGATGCCGACCGCATCGATCCTGGCTTTTGCCGCACCATGCTTTCCGGGTTTTGACGTGGCTATTCCGACAACACGGCAGGGTTCGTCTTCGACGACAATATACCGTCCCTCTTTGATCTTTCCGATCTCAGTCTGTTCTTTCATGTTCTTTCACAACCTTAAACGTGAACATATCTTGAACGCGGTAGTAATTTATGTTTATTGCCCACTATAAATACAACGAAGAGCGAAGAGTGAGGTTGTTCGGATATGGAGTTCCTTTCCGCGTGCAGGGAGATGGCGCAGCAGGTAGAAGAGCGGATTCGCCCGCTTGTCGGCTCACCGGAAGGTGGCGAAGTTATCGGTATGGGCGCGGATCTGACGCCGACAAAGCGGATTGACCAGGTCGCCGAAGATTGTGTGCTTGAATATTTACACGAGCACCCGCTCTGTTCCCTCCTCATCAGCGAAGAAGCCGGGAAAGTCCGGTTCGGGAACGGTGAGGGCACGATCTTTCTCGACCCGATTGACGGGACGTTCAATGCGGTAGCCGGCATTCCGTTTTATGCGCTATCAATTGCCTATGCAAAAGAGGGGATTGTCCGGCAGGCATTTGTCCAGAACCTGGCGAGCGGTGAGACGTTCACTGCGGTAAAAGGCAAGTTCTCCCACTGCGATGGGAAACCTGTCCGTGTTTCGAAGATTGCCAATCTCGATGAATGTGCCATGAGCGTCTATGGCAGGAAGTTCGATCCCACCCGCGTGATGCAGATCGGGCAGAAGATCCGGCGCTGGAGACTTTTAGGTGCGTCTGCTCTTGAGCTCTGCTACATAAGTAATGGCAGAATTGACGGGTTTATCGACCTGCGGGGAACGCTTCGGGTCACCGATGCAGCGGCGGGTATGCTGGTCTGCACGGAAGCCGGCGGCAAAGTGACGGACATGGATGGGGACGCGATCCGGTTTCCGGACGAAGTGACGATCGGGCGGTGTATCGTCGCAACGAATGGGGTACTTCACCACAAAGTGATTGAGTACCTGAGGTGAGCGGCATGAAGTGTCTGGTGGTCTCCCGCATCGATAACACAGATGCGCTTGCCTTTGCACGCGGGATTAAAGATATCCTGCTCCGTGAAGGAACGGATGTGGTTTTTGAATCAGGAACAGCCGCCGCATTGGGGGAGACCGGGGTCTTGTGTTCCCACTCGGACGCGGATGTGGTGATCATTGTCGGCGGCGATGGTACGATCCTGCGTACCGTCCAGCAGATGCAGCACCAAATCCCGCTCATCGGCATAAACTGGGGAGAGGTGGGGTTCCTCGCAGATCTTGAACCTGCTGAGGCACTCGATTACCTAAAGACGCTTTCGAAAGGATTCTCGATTGAGGAACGGATGCGCTGCTCGTTCTCGCGCAACGGCGAGTATATCGGCACAGCGTTGAATGAAGCTCTCATCGTCACCCAGCGCCCGGCAAAGATGCTCCGGTTCTCGATTGTTATTGATGGGATTGTCGCTGAACAGTTCCGGTCGGACGGGCTTCTGGTCAGCACCCCGACCGGGTCAACTGCCTATGCGATGAGTGCGGGGGGTCCGATCGTTGATCCCCGTGTGCAGGGTTTTTTACTGGTTCCGCTCGCGCCCTACATGCTCTCTTCGCGACCCCACCTGATCAGCAGCAGCCGGCGCCTCCAGATCCGGCTCGAAAGTTCCAAACCGGCAAATCTGGTGATTGATGGACAGGAGACCATACAACTCGGAAGTTCCCTCACCATCGAAGTGAAGCAGGCAAAACAACCGGCACTGTTTGTGGATGCGCACCGGAATTTCTTTGAGAAGGTGGACAACAAACTCCGGAAACTGTGAATCGGCAGGATTCAGGGTCCCGGGTTACGGGGAGTTGGGAAATATCGGGACGACCGGTTTTCGTTATTCCTGATCTCCTTTTGGGAATTTTTCCGCTTTTTTGACCAGAACAAAACAAGGAGATTTAATAATAGGTGACCGTAGATACGGAAGCATCGTTGGAATTAATTATGTTATTCAAAACGGTGCAGA
>JAQTSH010000168.1 GCA_028711405.1 Methanoregula sp. | reverse complement strand
ACCCCTGCGGAGTCAAGATATCCGATGTTGAGATGAAAATGATAAATATAGAACGTGATCAATTTCATGGGGAATGGAACTATACAATATCGCCAAATTGATTATGTTATTTTTTCACGAATACTAAAGAGTGAAAGTAGATGCCCGAACAAAATGTGTTGCAACGTAAAAAAAGCCTCGTTATCAGACGTATTACCAAGGCAGCACCAATTATCTGCACACGGTTCGGCGTGAAAAGGATCGGTATCTTCGGCTCATTCGCTCGCGGCGAGCAGACGAAAAAAAGCGACGTTGACGTGCTGGTCGATTTCTTACCCGACCGCGAGACCTATCAGAACTATATGAACCTTTATGATTTTCTCGAAGAACTCTGCAGGAGAAAGGTGGATCTCCACTCAGAAAGATGGATCTCCCCCCTCATGAAACCGTATATCGACAAGGATGTGATCTGGATTGAAAGATGATCCGATCCTTCTCATCCATATCCAGCATGAGATGGTATTTCTCCAGCGAATCTCAAGGGACCGGACCCTTGATGATCTGATTCACGATGAATACTATGCACATGCAGTCAAAAGTGCCATCGAAGTGATCGGCGAGGCGGCAAAGATGATCTCGCCTGCGATAAAAGAGCAGTACCCGGCAATTGAATGGCGAAGGATGGCGCAGATGCGGGACCGGATCATTCACCGGTATTTTAACATCAACAGGAAACTTGTGTGGGACATTATCAAAAATGAGATATCCACTCTCGAACCGAAGATTGTGGCGATCATTCATCAGCTGGATACAAAACCCCGGGGAAAAACATCCAATAACCGATCAGGAGCATGAACCTGCCAATCTCCGGGAGCTCATGATCCGACATTATATACCAGGTTGAACAGACAACAGATCCATGACTGAGGGTTACGTCCACGGGTACTCGCCACGCGAGGCGGAACGGTTGCTCGACCAGGCACAGACACTCACCGGGCTTCTCCATTCCGACACCCGGTACGGGAATGGGGAGACGGTGCTCGAAGCCGGGTGTGGTGTTGGAGCCCAGACGGTCACTCTCGCACAACACAGCCCGGACGCTCATATCACATCAATCGATCTCTCCCCCGTATCGCTCGCGCAGGCACAGGAACGGGCGCGTGCCGCGGGTATCAGGAACGTCACGTTCCGGCAAGCGGATATCCACGCGCTCCCGTTTCCCGACAATGCCTTCGATCACGTCTTTGTCTGTTTTGTGCTCGAACACCTGCCGGACCCGGTCCGGGCACTCACCTGCCTGCACCGCGTCATAAAACCCGGCGGGTCCATCACGGTCATCGAAGGGGATCACGGGTCTGCATACTTCTATCCGGATAGCGAGGCTGCACGAAAGACAATAGCCTGCCTTGTGGAGATCCAGCGGCAGATGGGGGGAAATGCACTTGTCGGGCGGGAATGCTACCCGTTACTGGTCCGGGCAGGCTTCCGGAAGGTCTCGGTTTCCCCCCGGATGGTGTATGTCGATGCGTCACGCCCGGCGCTTGTCGAAGGTTTCACGAAACAGACGTTCACCGCGATGGTCGAAGGTGTGCAAAGCGAGGTGCTGGAACGGATCATGATCTCCGAAACAGAGTGGGATGCGGGGATCGCTGACCTCTATCGCACCTGCGAACCTGACGGGACGTTCTGCTACACGTTTTTTAAGGGCACCGGGATAAAACCCGGTGAGTGACGTTTGCGTACCGGTGCATCTCACCGGTCAAAGCCCGCACCCTCACAATTTCTTCTCCCGCGCCACTACTTTTAAGAGCCATGCCATGTTCTGCCCGATCGCCTTCATCCGGTCAACACCCTCATGATCCCGCTCGACATCCCCGATGTTCAGACCAAATCCGACCCCCGGAAAACCGGGGAGGATCATGTCCCTGCCCAAGAGGAAATGGAGCAACGTATCCGCCGTGTGAATCGCACCCGTTCTCCGCACGGCAATCGCCGCTGCCCCGATTTTGCGCCGGAACAGTTCCCCGTTTGCCATCGACACAAATCCAACCCGGTCGATCAGTGCCTTCATCTCGGCGGTCACATCCGAGAAATAGACCGGGGAACCAAGGATGATCCCGTCAGCGGCAATCATCTTCTGGATGCAGTCATTCACGCAATCATCATCAATCACGCACCGCTGGTTCTTCTGTTCAAAACATTTCATGCACGCAGTACAGCCCCGGATCCGCTGCCCGGCAAGCTGCACGAGTTCGGTCTTTATCCCCTCGCGTTCCAGTTCCTGCAATGCACAATTGATCAGGATCGCCGTGTTGCCATCCTTTCGTGCACTCCCGTTGATCGCAATGACCTTCAATGATTTTTCCGTTTTTTCCCGTTTCATATCCTCACCTCACAGGGTAAACCAGGACATGTATCAGCCGCTATTCCTGTGTTTCACGCGAAATGCGGTCATTTTCTGCACCACGCCTTTATGGGACCCGGCACTCTCGCGTTTGACCACCATCCACGCCACCCGTCTGCCACCTGTCTGCTTCACCCCCCCTCTCCTGACCTGCCAATGAACCTTAAGTACCCGCCGGTTTCTTCGCGTTCTCACATCCCTGCTTCAGGGTATACGCGAGTTGGAGAGAACTGTTCACCATCTCCAGAAGGTCTTCCCGTGTGTACTTGTTCTTCTCGATCTGATCCCAGTCCTTGGTTGTATCCTCGTCGTTCTCTCCCACCCATGACGCGATCGATGCCTCGGGGATGTGAAAGCCAAGCCAGTTAAAGAAGTTCAACAGGTTTCCCGCCACGTGCTGCATCCCGTCCACGTGCCCGATGATGATGAGCCCCACCACCTTGTTTTTGATCATCCGGTTGCCAAACCAGGAATACTGGTTCTCGATGCAGTTCATCCGTTCGACAAACTTCTGCACAAGCGCGGAATGGTTGTTCCACCGGATCGGAGTAGCGAGAAAGAGCACATCGGTATCGAGCACCGCAGTGTACACGGTATCCATCTGGTCATCCTCGTATTTCATCGTCGACTGGCAGGGATACGTGCAGTAATCAGGGTTCTCCGAGTAGTTCCCTTCGCACTCGTAGATTTTGAGATCCTTCAACCGGATAAACGTGGTATCACAACCGAGCGTTGTACACCGGTCGAGCGCCCGCAGGAGCAACCGTTCGGATTTCGACTGTCCCGGTTCCTGCCGGCTTGACCCGGAGATACCGAGCACCCGGATGCCTTTCGCGTTCCCTTCGGCAAGCTGCGGTGTCAGACCCACACCGAATTTCCGCCCAACAATAGGAGCTGGCATAGACAGTAATTGCACGATCATCAATATGGAGTTGTCCCTTTTTTTCCGGTACACGGAAGGGCACGGGAAAAATGCAATTCATTTTGGGGAGCCGTCCGGGTTCTCCCGCATATGTACTGGACTTATATCGCACCGGTGACCGGTGGCACGTTTACAGGAAACAACATGCTACCAGTCCTTCTTCATCGCTTCTGCCTTCAGCTCCTTTGGCATCAGCTCAATCGCATATCGCAGCGCAGTCCGGGGCATCCTCTTCTTGTTCTTCATCACATAGGAGAACACCTCGTCAGTATGCTTCCGGCTCGCTTCCTTCAGGAGCCACCCGTATCCCTTCTGCACCATATCATCGGGATCCACAAGGAGCAGATCGGCGATAGCAATCGCATCGTCCAGGAACTTCCCGTGTTTTGCCGGCACGATCAGGGATACGGCAGCAGCGCGGCGCATCCACCGGTTCCCGGACTCTGTCCAGCGCTTCAGTTCAGCGATCAGTTCAGGATATTTGTCGAAGAAATCCCCCATCGCATGGTTACAGAATCCATCACATTCCGCCCAGTTGGTGATGTAGGTATCAATCCAGCGGCGAAAAACCGCAAGGTCTTCCCGGTCGAACCGGTTCGAGAGCAGATGCGCCCATGCCGAGACAACAAACGCCTCTTCCATCATTCCGGACTGGTACAACTCTTCACAGAGACTGAAGATCTCCGTCTTGTCCCGCGATTGTACCTCCTTCCAGTACTTCTTCGCGATGGCAACCACCGTGGCGGTTTTGATACCGTAACAGCGGATCTCCTCTTTAAAGAACCTCGTAGCAGTCTTTTGGGTGACCGGATCCTTATTATCCTGTAACTCTTTTCTGAGCCGTGCGATGACCAAATCCATACGTTCAGGTTAATCCCGGAACAGGATAAAAGAGATCTCCGGAAAACTCAAAAGGCAGATTCCGATCATGCAGGTATGTGGAATCATGTCATCTCCTACCATTGAGCGCTGGTATTTTGGTCACACACAAAAAAGTGTTCTGCGGGTTTGCCACAGGAACTCATGGATACGACATATCACTAGCAGGATTGAGTCCGACGCACTCTCCAACAACCAAAACGAAGGACATTTTAGTAACCGCAGAGAATGCTGATGCAGGAGATTCCACCAACATGGCAACAGATCCCGTCTGCCTGGCAATCATCGATGAGGATGCCACAACACCGACCAGCACGTACCGTAACGAGAACTATTACTTCTGCTGCAACTATTGCAAGAAACAGTTTGACGAGAATCCACGACGATATTCCCGGATCTCTCATGACATCAGTGTCGATCTCGGAT
>JAQTSH010000167.1 GCA_028711405.1 Methanoregula sp. | reverse complement strand
TACCGCCGGATATACCAGCGCAGCTCGGATACAAGGGAGAGTGCGCTCCCGAGTGACGTGACGGAGATCATCACCCCGCAGGGCAATCGCTTCGGGTGATAAAACCGGAGGATGAGCCGGCTCGTTTCAGACACAAAAAGAATATGGTGGAGATCGATGCCTTCCCGCTGGAGAAGAAGAATATTCATCCGGCATTCCCGTGCAGGTGTATCATATCACCAGAAGTATGGATTAGATATACATCCGCGTGTCCGTGGTGGTATCTGCCTTGACCTTGTGCACAGCATTGATCAGGTCGATCATCTCAACCGCCGTGGCTTCACGGCGCACCGCCATCATCCCGCCTTCCCGGCAGATCGCCTGGAGTTCCGCGCCGGTGCATTGTTCGGCCATCGCCGCGATGGATTCAAGACTCACATTGGACAGGCGCATATTCTTCGCATGAATCTTCAGGATCGCCAATCGTGCTTCATGGTCCGGAAGCGGAATCCGGATCAACCGGTCAAACCGTCCGGGGCGTAACAGGGCGGGATCGAGCATATCGACCCGGTTCGTTGCTGCCATGATCCGAATATCGCCCCGGTTATCAAACCCGTCCATCTCCGCGAGAAGCTGCATGAGCGTCCGCTGAACTTCGGCACTGCCGGATGTACCATCATTGGTACGCATACTGCCGACCGCATCGATCTCGTCAATGAACACAATCGCCGGCGCACGTTCCCGTGCCAGCATGAAGAGCTCCCGTACGAGTCCGGCACCTTCTCCGATAAACTTGTGAACGAGTTCACTGCCTGACATGCGGATGAAGGTGGCTTTCGCTTCATGTGCAACGGCTTTGGCGATAAGGGTTTTGCCGGTTCCGGGCGGACCGTGGAGCAGGATGCCCTTCGGGGGTTCGACGCCAACGCGCCGGAAGATCTCCGGTTTTGTCAACGGGTATTCCACCGATTCCCGGACTTCTTTGATCTCATCGGCAAGTCCGCCGATCTGTGCATATGAGATGTCCGGGGACACGTCCAGTTCCATCACCCGGATCCGTGAGTCATAGACATTGCCGATAATCTTGACAATCGAGAGGGCGTTATTGACCGCGACCTTCGAACCGGGTTTTAACAGGGGGAGCAGATCATCAGAAGCATGGGTCAGGTATTCCTGGTTGTTCCCCTGCTGGCGGAGGTAGATCTCGCCGTTCGGAAGGATATCCACGATGACCGCAACAAAGAGCGGCATCTTCTTTAACTGGTTGTTCTCCCGTTTCAACTGGCTGTTCTCTCTCTGGAGTTCCTCGACCCTCACTTTCAGATCAAGAACCGCTGCCTCAAGATCATTGAGCTGGATCTGGTATTTTAGTTCGTTTGATAACGAAGCGCTCTTGAATGCGGTCTCTTCCATATTACTCTTATATCTTCATCTTCACACATTTATTAGGTGTGATTTTGATAATCCGGGGTCGAGGCATTTCACGGGGTATCGGCAAAGGGACATTGCTGGTCAGTAGAGCTCCCATCTCATTTCTCTCCGGTGTGGATCCTGACACCGGCATCATCGTCGAGAAGGGGCATCCGTTGCAGGGCACCTGCATGGCAGAAAAAGTTCTCGCGTTCTCGTTTGGCAAAGGTTCAACGGTCGGATCGTATATCCTGTATGCCCTGAGCCGGAACGGGCATGCACCGGTTGCCATCGTCAATACCGAAGCTGAGCCGATCATCGCCACTGGTGCCATCATGGGCAACATCCCGATGATCGACCGGATCGACGTCCCGCTCTCCCGCCTTGTCAGCGGAGTGCAGGTGCAGGTGAACGGGGATACCGGTGAGATGATGTATGACGGGGAACTGGCTTAACAGGTGAACTCGTGCCGGGACTGCCGATACACGAGTGAACGGTTTTTAGTCGACTCATAAGGATAAAACAAAACTCTGAAATAATACTTACTCGTATTCTCTGGTATGAAACGTACATTTTTCTTTTCAGGTCTTGTCATCATCTGCCTCCTCATCGCGTGTGCCGGATGCACGGGCACAGGAACCACGTCTGGGACCGGCGCGTCTGGAACGACCACGACTTCCAGCACTGCAACCGGAGGAACGACTGTTACATCCACGACCGATGTGATGCCGGACAATATTGCGGTGACGGTCGATGTAGGGGAGAAGGACTACCTCGGCGTTATCCCGGTCACCTTCCAGGGAGGTCTTGGACAGGTGAACGTCAAACGTATTGATGTCAAACTGACCCGGACGGATGGAACCACACAGACGGGTACGCTTGGGACGAAAAAAGGAGATACCTTTGAACTGGATGGGACACGCGGTTCAGGAACCCTGTCCGGGCAACCCGACCGGGTGGAGGTCTGGGTCATTACGAATGCCGGACAGACCTACAAGGTTGTCGATAAAATTGTACCGTACCGGACCCGGGGCTAATGACCGTCATTCATTTTTTCCGAGACAGGAATATCTTAAAAACGGGGTGGGGTGAATGATCCCATGCTCTGCCGTGCACCCACGGTTCCCATGAACATGTACACAACGTGTTCGTCCCCCCCGGGTCGTTAAACCGGAGAGTCACGGGGGGTTTGCATGAAGACCGGACAGCCGGGGATAATTTTGTCGAGCCTCGACCCGCGTAGTTCAGCGGCGTTCATGAACCGCGTACGAAAGACCGGGCGGCAGCATTGATCATGCGCATACACTGGCGACAGATCCCGGCAGCCCGGAACTCCTTCGCGGTATTGTCTGCCGCGTGTGATAGGGAAGGCATCAGTCTCCACCTGGTGGATCGCCCTGAACACGATGTGACCTGCTACTCCCTCAATTCCATCAATGAACCAACATTCCGGGATGAGATCGCTCACGCGGATTGTATCACCATTGTCGGCGGGTCCCATGCGACTGCCTGCTACCGCGAGGTCGCCCGGTATGCTGATTACGTGGTTGTTGGCGAAGGAGAATATACACTCCCCCACCTGGTGCTGAACCTCGAATCCGGCGGGGACGGGCATATTCCCGGTGTCGCTTGTGGGGTTGATTACGTGCCTGCGGACAGATCGGTCCGGCTCGATGCGTATCCCCCGTTCACCGCGACAAAAGGCTATATCGAGATATCACGGGGTTGCCCGTATGCCTGCGGGTACTGCCAGACCCCCCAGATCTTCGGGCACGGGATGCGGCACCGCTCCATTGATGCGATAGTCTCAGCAGCCAAACGCCATGAACAGGTCCGGTTTGTCACTCCGAATGCGTTTGCGTATGGTTCGGATGGCATCCATCCCCGGTTCGATAAAGTCCGCCACCTGTTATCACGTCTGCGGGATGCGGGGTACCGCCAGGTCTTTTTCGGGACGTTCCCAAGCGAAGTCCGACCGGAATTTGTTACACCGGAATCTCTTGAACTTATCACAGATTTTTGTACCAACACAAAGTTGCACTTCGGGGCGCAGGCAGGGAGCAACGCGGTGCTCGGTCACCTGCATCGCTGCCACACGGTTGAACAGGTCAGGGATGCGGTGTTACTTTGCCATGATGCCGGTCTCACCCCCATCGTTGACTTCATCGTCGGGTTCCCGTTCGAAACAGACGAGGATCAGCAAATGACAGCGGAGATGATCGCGTGGGTCGCGCACTACGGACATGTCCACACCCACCGGTTCATGCCGCTACCAGGTACCCCGCTTGCCGGCACCCGTGCCCGGTCACTCCTGCCTGAAACTGAACGACTCTGCGGGAAGCTCGCACTGGCGGGCAGACTGACCGGTTCGTGGAATGAACCGGAGATACGGTTTTCGAGATCAGGGGCACTGTAACTGAAGATTATTTCCGGTCTATGGAAATAGCCGTTCTTGATCATTCCCCATACCATACAGAAAAAAACGGATTACGCTCATGTACGGATTGTAAGAGATCGTCAAGGTCACTCAGGCTGATGAGCGGATTTACAAAAATCCGGGTCAATCATATGCCTGCTTCATGGGTATAAATGTCACCGGATCTGCCTGCGCACTGTGAGGCACCCGGTCCGGATACATATGTATCCGTTGGCGATACCACAAACCGGGTCTCGTGGAATGCTCTCCTTTCACACCGGGAACTATTCCGATTGAGCAGGTCAGGTTGGGGGGGTTACGTGTCCCTGCAAGAGGCATCGAAGGCGGGGGAGCCAGGTTCAGCACTATGGGGGGGGTCACCTGTGACTGAACCAGCCCCATCCGACCCCCCACATCATATTTTTTTAAAAATAAAAATATTGACGACGTGAAAAAGGCACTTTTTTACCACGTTTTCCGGGAGGCATGTGGGGGGTCGGATGGGGTCGTTCGTACATTTTTACCGGGCTCTCTTAAGAATATCCGGAAGTTTCTCGCGCGAACTTGCCCGGTCAGGCAGTATTGTCGGCTGCGACAAAAACAATCCGCCCCCCCCCACATACGGTGTGAGGGATTGATGCAAAACGGGTGCAGTGCGAGGCTTATGAGGGACTTGGTTCTCGTGCGTTGCCCGCACTCCCAACGGTTCCCCGTTTTTTTCGACCGTTTCCGCGCTCCAGAAGCCGGAATAGGACAATGCCGAAAAAACCTGTACACAAAAGTTTAACATCTTGCAGGGATACACCGAATC
>JAQTSH010000166.1 GCA_028711405.1 Methanoregula sp. | reverse complement strand
CCCAACAGAGGAAACGTTGGGTGATTATCGCACGGTCGTATTTTTTGTGCGCTGTCCCGCACCGGATCGTGATAACCGTATCCTCTGTTTCGGTGCAGACGATCCCGCTGATGCTTCGCCATAGATTCCGTGCGGGATAACGGTGGAACGGAATGATGTCCTTACGGGAGCAGACATATTTATCATAAATATCATATAATTGTTTATTTTATTCTACGCCGATATCCGTGGTTTATTTGGAAGATCCCGAGGCTGATCATATCCAAATATATCTCACTAGACAGGCCTGCAGGAACACCGATATTCAGCAATTATTTTCCCGTTATAACCGCGTCTTTTCGCATTTCAACCATTTTTCACAGACTTTTTTATGGCGGCGGACAATTCCTTGTGCGTACGCTGTCCGCCCGGTCTGCGCGGAGGAGAAAGGAGCCCGTTTTGGGCGATATAATCCTCATGAAACATTACGATAGAACCTCCGGAATACTGGTGCAGACCGTATCAGTACCTGGCCGTATGCCCGGAGTAATGATTATATGCATAATCATTATATCTATAATCATTATGAGATTCTACAACCGGGAGAGGGAGCTTGCCCTCATGGAGCAGTTGAAAAACGCTCCCCCATCCTTTCTGGTCGTCACCGGTCGGAGGCGGGTTGGAAAAACCGAGCTGATCAGGGAGTTCTGCCGGGATAAAAAAACCCTTTACTACTATGTTGATCAGAACAAGAGTATCGACATCATGATGGATGAGTTCGGGCGTTATACTGCTACGATTCTTGATATGCCCGGCTATGTTAAAACCGACTCTCCGGAGTCCCTGCTTGAATTCCTCTTCTCGTATGAACACCCGGTTGTTGTCGTTTTCGATGAGTTCCAGCGGTTCTTAAAGATCCATCCTTCGTTTATCTCCCAGGTGCAACGATTCTGGGACACAAAGAGTAAAACATCACGTATATTTTTCATTATCTCGGGATCTTCGGTGGGGATGATCAGAAAAATCTTTCTTGACGGGGAATCGCCGCTCTTCAAACGGGCTGATAATATCCTCACCCTCCGCCCGTTTTTGCCCCGGGACTGTCTGGTGATCCTTGCGGACCTCGGCGTTAACGATCCGGAAGCGCAGCTGGACCTCTACCTCCTTTTTGGCGGGACTATTTACTATTACACATTTCTTGAAAAATACCGGTGTACCAGCCTTGAGGATGCACTTGACTCTCTTGTTCTTAACGATCTTGCGCCATTCCGGCGGGAGATGAGTGATGTGCTCATTGAAGAATTTGGCAGGGAACATGCAACGTATCACGAGATCCTTGCCGCAATTGCCGAAGGTAAAGGAGCCCAGAAGGAAATTGCAGACTTTATCCATCTCCCACCGACTTCACTTCCCTCGTATCTCAAAGATCTCACCGACCTGCTTGGGATCATCGAGTACCGGGTCCCGGTTACCGAACATGACCGGCGTTCGAAGATGGGGAGGTATATCTTTTCGGACAATTTTTTCCGGTTTTACGCCCGGTATATCTACCGGAACATGAGCCTGTACCAGGGCGGACAGTATGGGCTTCTCAAAGACCGGATCCTGTCTGAATGGAAGGGGTTTTGTGGCCGTGCGTTTGAAGAGATGGTGCGCACGCTCCTGATAGAGGACCTTGCCGGCCAGTACGAGCATATCGGCTCCTGGTGGAACCGGCGGGGAGACGAGATCGATCTCCTTGCCCTTGGCCCGGCTGGCAATCTTGCCGTAGAGATCAAAAACCGGCATCTCTCCCAATCTGAAGCACGGAGCCTTCTCTCTCTCCTTGACCAGAAGATCCCGCTTGTCAAGGATTTGTCCGGTCCCATGACCCTTGGTGTTGCTGCCCGGACGGTTGAAGGCAAAGAAGACCTGGTCCGCGAGGGATATTTCATCCGGGAACTTTCCGATCTTGGGATCGGAAGGATAACCGGACTGGATTCCCACTGATGGATTAATCGCCTTTCATAATTCCGTCCGGGTCAAACGCGATAAATTTACCGGTCCTGTCAGTCCCGGTGATCATCTTATAGTCACGCAAAGTCCCGCTCCCGGCGGATCATCCCGGTGAGCAGGTCATCATAACTCTCTCCGGCTTCTTTTAACGTGTACAGGTTCGCCCAGGTGGATTCTTTCACCGGAATGCGCTTGATCCGATTCCCCCCGGCCTGAGTGGAGCTGGACGTCATAACAGTACATTGATCGGCCGGGCTAATTATTGATCACCTGTGTCAATGGCGGGCTTAAAATGCCATAGCCAGCCAGGATCTGGTACATCATTCCGATACGGGGAACCGGGACCTCCTGATTATGATTATCCAGCGGTGATTGAATGTGCGCTCATCGGAACATCAGATACCCTGTCCTCAACCATAATCGCCGTTACCCCGCATTTTTCTGCACGACATCTTCAGTGAGTGGCGAATACAACAGCCGGTCCTGCAGGACACCTGATTATTTTATGTACGCGAATCCGGTGGATCGTTGGAGGAGGCGGGAAACCAGATCAGGAATAGATTTCATCATGATGTTTGAATTTTAGCAACACAATACAATTTTGAGATGACTCAATTTTGTAAAGAAAAACATAGGGTCCGATATGTACGCGCCATTTACCTTTCAACCGGTTTCGGAGTGGCTTGCCCATTTCCGGATGTTCTGTGAGAGCCACAATCTTTTTTGAGAGTTGTTCAAAACGTACCGGATCGTTTTTTAAATATTTTAAAATTTCATCTTTTAAACCCGGACGATAGCGGAGAGTATAGGTCATTTTTTCAGGTTTTCAATAAATGCTTTTGCGGTTGTACACTCGGTAAAATCCCCACCGGCAATCGCCTTTTCCGCAACCAGTACTTCGTCAATAACCTTCTCGTTGATCATCGATTCTGGAGGATAGTCCAGTTCATTGAGCCGGTCTTCGATAGAGTTAAGTTTTCCAAGAATTTTCTCAAACATCATCTCAATGTTCTGGTTATTCGTTACTGTTGCCATAACGCCTCACAATACTACAATGTTTCTCCCGATATTGAACATTTTGCTCATACCGGTGCCCGGATCCGTCTAACCCCCGGTGTCTCAAAAGCAGTCAGGAAACCGGATACATACGTTATCCCTGAAGCGAAGAAGCGTTCCCTCAACCAGGATCGCCACAACCCCGCATTTTTCTGCACAGCGGGCCAATTGACGGTCCGCCGTAACCAGCGTTGCGCGATCCGTGCGGGCTTGTGCTCGTGAACAATGCATCGTAGACAGGAGTATCCGGCGAAACCGCGATTGATAGCGCTTCAGCCATAACCCTGGGGGCAGGTCTGAGGGTGAGAGGTCCCCGGGTATACAGGAGTTCCATGGATGCGTACAGTTTGAGGAACCCGCTCTTTTTCAATCAGCCCACACCGGGGGTAGATTTTTAAAAAGGACGTAAGCTGACTCCGTGTCAAGTCCAGGTCAACAGTTTCCGGGGATGATGCCGTGGCAAGGTGAGGTAAGACATCTTCCCAGCCATCTTCGTGGAGGAAGAATTTCATAAACGTGGACGTATCAATGACGGTCACGGTCATTTCCCGAGCTGTGCAGCGGAACCGGAAGACAGTGTCGGGTTTTTTCTGATCTGGTCCGCGACAGAAGCGAGTACATCGTCCTTTTTTTTGTCATCAACCCTTTTCCGGATAAAATCGCGGATCTCCTGGTTCCAGTTGATGGATCGGCGGAGCTTTTTGCATCTCCTTCCGGGTCTCTTCCGTAACCCGTATGCTGATGACCTTGTTCATGCATGACAATTTTGATGTATATGTATTATATTTTTTTGTTATTTGTACTACAATGCGATGGAGAACCATGAGAATGTCTCCCGCACCGGGACGTGCGTACCAGAACGCTCTTAATGCCGGTTGTTCTCCGCTGGTTTTCCTGCTCTCTTCTCAAGCGGGCCCGCAAGGTCTGAAGCGATGAAACCGGAGATTACCGAAATATGATGCATTCCGGATCCAATCCGATATCTTTTTGCTATTCTCCATGCACAACCATGCATCGACTGGCGAAAAAATGCTGTGGAGCTATATCGAGGGTACGAGAGCCCGAATCGATTACCGGGTAAAACCAGATGGTGAACGAGGGGGATCCTCTTCCAGAAGAAACTCGAAATCCTTTCCATGCATGATCGAGCTGAACAGATCAGTGTATATGAGAAACCAAAATCGGAGAGTGAGAGGTTGGGCGATATGAGGAACGAAAAAAGTATCCCCCTCTACGTCTCACGATCGTCCAGCTCGGAGAGTGAGAGGCTGGGCGATATGAGGAACGAAACAAGTATCCCCCTCTACGTCACACGATCGTCCAGCTTGGAGTGTGAGAGGTTGGGCGATATGAGGAACGAAAAGAGTACCCCACTCTATGTCTCACGATCGTCCAGCTTGGAGAGTGAGAGGTTGGGCGATATGAGGAACGAAAAAAGTATCCCACTCTACATCTCACAATCGTCCCGCTCGGAGAGTGAGAGGCTGGGTGATATGAGGAAAGGGTTCTTCTCCCGATTTAGGATGCCATCAAATTGGTAAAAATGCTAATTCAATCTACATTTAGATAAATTCTGGAGAATTGAGGTTTTTGAGTTCGAATATTCTGAC